>NZ_JAMYLM010000026.1:0-77088 GCF_040317995.1 Mesorhizobium sp. M1334 | reverse complement strand
GGGGGGGGTGGGAAATTGGTTGGCTATTTCCCCCCGGGGCCGGGGGGGGGGGTATTTTGGGGGGGGGGGGCGGGCCCCCCGGGGCCCCCCACGCCGACATCCGCTATGTGTTGGAAGCCGCTGCGGATTCGGATGCACAAACTCCTGGGCAGCGTATCGTCCCAGACGCAGCACATGCCCGGCCGGCGCAGATGGGCCTGGCACTGGGGCTGAACCATATTCCGGGAAAGCCCTGAGATGAGGGTCGCGATCATCGACTACGGGTCGGGCAATCTGCGCTCGGCCACCAAGGCCTTCGAGCGTGCCGCGCATGAAGCCGGCATTGCCGCCGCGATTGAACTCACCGCCGATGCCGAGCGGGTCAGGACCGCCGACCGCATCGTCCTGCCCGGCGTCGGCGCCTATGCCGATTGCGCCGCTGGACTGCGTGCGGTCGCCGGCATGTGGGAGGCGGTCGAGGAGGTGGCGATCGCCAAGGCTCGGCCGTTCCTCGGCATCTGCGTCGGCATGCAGCTGATGTCGGAGCGAGGCCTGGAAAAGACCGTCACAAAGGGCTTTGGCTGGATCGCCGGCGACGTCAAGGAGATCACGCCGGCCGATCCGACGCTGAAGATCCCGCAGATCGGCTGGAACACGATTGACCTGAAGCGCAAGCATCCGCTGTTTTCCGGCATTGCGACGGGCGGCAAGGGACTGCACGCCTATTTCGTCCACTCCTACCATCTGGATGCACGGGAAGAGGATGAGGTGCTGGCGGTTGCCGACTATGGCGGCCCGATAACGGCCGCTGTCGTCCGCGACAACCTGGCCGGAACGCAATTCCACCCCGAGAAGAGCCAGGCGCTGGGCCTGGCGCTGATCACCAATTTCCTAGGCTGGAGGCCCTGAACCATGAGCAAGAAGGGCTATTGGATGGCATTGGTCGATGTCCACGATCCCGAGATCTACAAGCAGTACATCGAGGCCAATGCCGCGGCTTTCGCGAAATACGGCGCGAAGTTCCCGGTGCGCGCCGGGCGGTATACCAGCCCGGAAGGACCGACCGGCAATCGCCACGTGCTGGTGGAATTCGAATCCTATGAAATGGCGCTGGAATGCTACGGCTCGCCTGAATACCAGGAGGCCTTGAAGTACAGGCTCGCCGGCTCGACCGGGCACTTTGTCATCGTCGAAGGCGCCTGAAGGTGATCCTGTTTCCGGCCATAGACCTCAAGGACGGCAAATGCGTGCGCCTCCGGCACGGCGACATGGCGACCGCGACGATCTACAATGACGATCCGGCGGCCCAGGCGCGCGCCTTCGAAGAGCAGGGCTTCGAATGGCTGCACGTCGTCGACCTCAACGGCGCCTTCAAGGGCCAGAGCGTCAACAGCGCGGCGGTCGGCGGCATCCTAAAGGCGACGAGCAATCCGGTGCAGCTCGGCGGCGGCATCCGCACCCTGGCGCAGATCGAGGACTGGCTCGACCGTGGGCTTGCCCGCGTCATTCTTGGCACCGTAGCGGTGCGCGATCCGGATCTGGTCAGGCAGGCTTGCAAGGCATTCCCGGGCAAGATCGCCGTCGGCATCGATGCCAAGGGCGGCAAGGTCGCGGTCGAAGGCTGGGCCGAGGCCTCGAGTCTCGGCGTGATCGAACTGGCGAGGAAATTCGAGGGTGCCGGCGTCGCCGCCATCATCTACACCGATATCGACCGCGACGGTGTGCTGACCGGCATCAACTGGGACGCCACCATCGATCTCGCCGACGCGGTGTCGATCCCGGTCATCGCTTCGGGCGGGCTCGCCTCGATCGCCGACATCGTGCGCATGACCATGCCCGATGCCCGCAAGCTCGAAGGCGCGATCTCCGGCCGCGCGCTTTATGACGGCCGCATCGATCCGGCCGAGGCGCTGGCGATCCTGCGCGGCAAGCCGACGGCAGGGGCGTCATCATGAAAGTCTCGATTATCGTCGCCCCTTATGACAGCGGGCACCATCATGAAGGGTGCGGCCAGGGGCCGGACGCTATCATCGGCGGTGGGCTCGTCGAAGCCCTGACCGTGGCCGGCCATGACGTCACCGTCGAAGATATCGGCAAGGTCGGAGACGAGCAGGGGCGCGAAATCGCAACCGGCTTTGCCGTCTGCAACACTGTAGCGACCAAGGTTAGCCTCGCCCGCGATGGAGGACGCTTCCCGATTATCCTTGCTGGAAATTGTCTGACCGCCGCCGGTGCGGTTGCCGGTGAAGCCGCGGATTCGATCATCTGGATCGACCAGCATGGCGATCTCAACACGCCGGAGACGTCGCCCTACGGCTTTCTCGACGGCATGGCGCTGGCGGCGACTCTCGGGCTCTGCTGGCGTCCGATGGCGGCAGCGATTCCGGGGTTCCGGCCGATAGACCCGGCGCGCTGCCTGCTGGTCGATGCCCGCGACCTCGATCCCGACGAAAAGCGCCTACTGGAAGCCTTGCCGATCGTGCGCACCGAATGTGCCGGCGCACTCCATATGATCGAAAAGCTCACGGCGACAGGGACTATGCGGGCGCATCTGCATCTCGACCTGGACGTCGTCGATCCGAATGTGCTGCAGGTGAACCGCTACACGCATCCGGGCGGTCCGAGCCCGGAACAGCTACGGCAGCTTGCCTGCGGACTGGCCAGGTCCATCCCGATCGTGGGCGTTACGCTCTCGGCATACGACCCGGCCTTTGATTCCCAGTCCGAGCCCGTCGTCGGCCAGCTGCTCGTCGACTTTCTTGCGGCGATCGAGAGGATCTGATGCTGAAAGCCCGCGTCATCCCCTGTCTCGACGTCAAGAACGGTCGTGTCGTCAAGGGCGTCAATTTCGTCGACCTGGTCGATGCCGGCGATCCCGTCGAAGCGGCAAAAGCCTATGACGCGGCCGGCGCCGACGAGCTCTGCTTTCTCGACATCACCGCCTCGTCGGAAAACCGCGAGACCATTTTCGATGTCGTCGCCCGCACCGCCGAACAATGTTTCATGCCGCTGACCGTTGGCGGTGGCGTCCGTCAGGTCGCCGACATCAGAAAGCTGCTATTGGCCGGCGCCGACAAGGTGTCGATCAACACGGCGGCGGTGAAGACCCCAAATTTTGTCGCCGAAGCAGCGGACAAATTCGGCAACCAGTGCATCGTCGTCGCCATCGATGCCAAGAAAGTGTCCGCTGCGGGCGAGGCCGATCGCTGGGAGATATTCACCCACGGCGGCCGCGAGAAGACCGGCATCGACGCCGTCGAGTTCGCTCGGCGAGTGGTCGATCTCGGCGCCGGCGAGATCCTGCTGACATCGATGGACCGCGACGGCACCAAGGCCGGCTACGACATCGCCCTTACCCGCGCGGTCGCCGATGCCGTACGCGTGCCGGTCATCGCTTCCGGCGGCGTCGGCACGCTCGACCACCTTGTCGAAGGCATTCGCGACGGCCATGCCGGCGCGGTGCTGGCGGCGTCGATCTTCCATTTCGGCACCTACAGCATCGCCGAAGCCAAGCTGCACATGGCTCAGGCCGGACTGCCGATGCGGCTGGACTCGCCGGGTAATCGGTCCTAGAGCCTTTCCGGCTAAGAAGAGGCTGTAAACGCCGTCATGACCGAGTTCTCGCTCTCCGATCTGGAGAAGATTATTGGCGAACGCGCGCGTTCCGGCGATCCGGATTCGTGGACGGCCAAGCTCTTTCAGCGCGGCATGAGCAAGGCAGCGCAGAAACTCGGCGAAGAGGCGGTCGAAACGGTAATCGCAGCCGTCAGCGCCGACCGGGACGCGCTTGTTTCGGAAAGCGCCGATCTCATCTATCATTGGCTTGTCGTTCTCGGCATAGCGGACATTCCGCTGAGCGATGTGCTCAACGAGCTTGAACGCCGCACCGGTCGTTCGGGCATCGCCGAAAAGGCGTCTCGGCTGGACCGGGGCTGATCGCTGCGGAGGAACTCGATGGACCAGCTCGCTCCTACCGAGAAGTATTCACCCTATCGTTTCTTCTCGGCCGAGCAATGGTCGCGGTTCCGCGCCGATACGCCGATGACGCTCACCGAGGACGAAATCCGTCGTCTGCGGTCGCTGAACGATCCGGTCGATCTCCACGAAGTCGAGCGCATCTATCTTTCGATGTCGCGGCTGTTGTCGGCTCATGTCGAAGCCAGTCAACTCCTGTTCAGGCAGCGCCAGGCCTTCTTCAACGCGCTGGACGCGGCCAAGACACCGTTCATCATCGGCATTGCCGGTTCCGTCGCGGTCGGCAAATCGACCACGGCGCGCGTGCTAAAGGAGCTGCTGGCGCGCTGGCCGTCGAGTCCCAAGGTCGACCTGGTCACCACCGACGGCTTCCTGCTGCCGAACGAAGTCCTGCGCCGCAACAATCTGATGGAGCGCAAGGGCTTTCCCGACAGCTACGACGTCGGCGCGCTGCTGCGTTTCCTGTCCGGCATCAAATCGGCGCAGCGCAACGTCCGCGCGCCAGTCTATTCGCACCTGACCTATGACGTCATTCCGGGCGCGTTCCAAACCATCGACCGGCCCGACATCCTGATCTTCGAAGGTATTAACGTCCTGCAGCCGGGCAAGCTGCCGAAGGACGGCAAGATCGTGCCTTTCCTGTCGGATTTCTTCGACTTTGCCATCTACATCGATGCGGAGGAGGCGCTGATCCATCACTGGTATATCGCCCGCTTCATGCGGTTGCGCGAAACCGCCTTCCGCGACCCGGCCTCCTTCTTTCACCGCTATTCGCAACTTTCCGAGGATGCGGCCCGCGCCATCGCCGAGGGTCTGTGGACCAACATCAACCTGAAGAATCTGCGCGAGAATATATTGCCGACCCGCGCCCGAGCCGATCTCATCCTGCGCAAGGGCGCCAACCATCTGGTCGAGGAAGTGGCGCTCAGGAAACTGTAACGGCGCGGTTAACGGCGCCTTAGGCTATCCCGGCTAGTGTTCGATGGGCAATTCCAGCGGATCTGTCGGGAGCAGTCTGTGATCAACGCGAGCAGTACCGGAGTTCGTGCGACGCAGCTCCGCTATTCCCTGGTCATTCCGATCTTCAACGAGGAGGCGGTTCTTCCACTCCTTATCCGGCGAATAGTCGCCCTGCTCGACGTGCTGGACGCACCGGCAGAGGCTATTTTCGTCGACGACGGCAGTACCGACACGAGTGTGATCTACCTGCGTGGGATGGTTGCCGAGGAGCCACGCTTCCGGCTGATCGAACTGTCGCGCAATTTCGGGCACCAGATTGCAATTACGGCCGGCATGGATGCGGCTGCCGGCGAAGCCGTGGTGGTCATGGATGCCGACCTCCAGGATCCCCCGGAAGTCGTTCTCCAACTGGTGGAAAAGTGGAAGGAGGGCTATGAAATCGTCTACGCGAGGCGTATGCGGCGCGAAGGCGAAACCTGGTTCAAACGGCTGACAGCCAGCATCTTCTACCGGCTGATGGAGAAGATGACTTCGGTCGACATTCCCCGCGACGTTGGCGATTTCCGGCTAATCGGCCGCAAGGCTCTCGATACGTTCAAGCAGATGCCGGAGCGCAACCGTTTCGTGCGCGGCATGTTCGGTTGGATGGGATTCAAGCAGACGGCGGTCTCATTCGAGCGGCCGGCGCGCGCCGCAGGTGAAACAAAGTATCCTTTCTGGAAGATGCTCCGCCTGGCTGTCCACGGGGTCATCGGCTTTTCGGAAAAACCCTTGCGTATGGCGCTCTGGGCCGGGCTCGCTATCTCGGGGGTAGCCGCGCTGCTCGGGCTCTTCGCCGTGGCTTCCTGGGCATTCAGTTTCGGTGTTGTCCAAGGCTGGACGTCGACAGTTGTTATTGTTTCCTTCTTGTCGGGGATCAACCTGTTCATGACCGGTATCGTCGGCCTCTATGTCGGCGGGATCCACTCCGAGATCAAGCGCCGGCCGCTCTACGTCATTGATCGCCTTACTGGCTTCGAGGACGCGCTCCGGGCGGAAGTCGACAATCGAAACACCGAGGCGACGTTGTCGGCGTCACGCGACAGAAGGTTTGGTTGATGGCCGAACTCTTCGATCAATATCGCACCACCTATAACAGGACGGTCGACGACTCGATCAGGTTCTCCGGGCTGAAGCATGACTTCTTCCTGCAGGCCAAGTTGGCCCCTCTCGCCGACCTGATCGCGACACGCGGTATCGCGAGGCGCGACGGCAGCGTTCGGGCGCTTGATGTCGGCTGCGGGATCGGCGCGCTGCATCCTTACGTGAAGCCGCTTTTTCCAGACCTTCACGGCTGCGACATTTCGAGGGAATCCATCGCCCGGGCGCGTGAGGAAAACCCCTGGGTCACCTATGCCGACTACACGGCTCCCGTGCTGCCTTACGCGGATGGCACATTCGACCTCGCATTCGCCGTTTGCGTCGTCCATCATGTGCCGCCTGAACATTGGCCGAGCTTTGTTTGCGAGATGCGACGCGTCGTCCGACCCGGCGGCGTTGTCTCGGTGATCGAGCACAACCCGTACAATCCGCTGACACGCCTTGCCGTCTTCCGCTGCCCCTTCGATGAAGATGCTGTCCTGATCAGTCGCCGCCAAGCCGGGAATCTCATGGAGACAGCCGGCCTCACAGAGGTCGAAGGTAGACATTTTCTGATGTTTCCTTTCGCGAATTCGGTCGCGCGCAAGGTCGAGGGCTGGGTCTCGCACCTGCCGCTCGGGGCGCAATATATATGCAGCGGCCGTGTTTAGCGCCGGTTCGGGCTTCAGACTTGCAAAGCAGCCGGCGCGTTTCCTGATTATCGGCCTTGGCGCCACTCTGCTCTACGCACTGCTTGCCGCGGTATTTTCGATGGGGGAAACGCCATTGATGCGGCCCGCTTCTGGCTCGGTGCTCTCTTACGTCATCGCGGCCCTCTACTCCTACGCCGGCCACAAGTATTTTACCTTCGCGTCCAGCGGGGCGCATCGTTTCGAGGCGCCTCGCTTTTTCGTGCTGACATTGCTTGGTCTGGCGGTGTCATTTCTTCTGCCCGCCGTGTTGTCCGGGATTCTGGGCCTGCAGGCGCAGATTCCGATTGTGCTGACATGCCTCGTAATCCCGCTCGTCAACTATGTGATGCTTCGCCACTGGGTATTCGCCAGCGCTGGTCTAGGTTTGCGGAACGGCTCGAGATGATGCGATTCCCGGACCGCCCGAGATCGGCTGTTGGCGCTCCAGGCCTGGCGTGCGCGCAACGATGCAACGCACCGCCAGCTCCGGGCTTGCAACCCTGGCCGGGGCAGTGCCCTGCTGCTGGCCAAACGCTACAACGGCGGTCGTGCTACTGGCACCCCCGGGCACCCGAACAGCCTATGTCGGCGTCGTCACCCGCCTCAGCGTCAGATTGATCCGCCCGCCGTTCTTCAACAAGGCCGAGGTCGAGGGGTAGATACGGTCGACGCCGTGAAAGCAGAGCCGGCCTTCGCCGCCAAGCACTACGACATCGCCGCTCTTCAGCCTGAACGATTTGGTGGCGCCGTCGCGCGTCGTCTGGCCGATCCGGAACAGGCACTCGTCGCCGAGCGACACCGAGACGACCGGTGCCGAGAAATCCGCCTCGTCGCGGTCCTGGTGAAGGCCCATCTTGGCATCCTGCGAATAGAAATTGACCAGGCAGGCCTCCGGCGGGTGCGCATAGGCAGATACGTCCCGCCACAGATCGAGCAGCATCTCCGGGATCGGCGGCCAAGGCCTTCCGGTCACCGGGTGGGTCGGCTGGTAGCGATAGCCGTGCTCCTTGTCGGTGACCCAGCCCAGCGGGCCGCAATTGGTCATGCGCACGCTCATCTCCTTGCCGGTACGCGGCATTGCCGGCACGAACAGCGGGGCTTCCTCCACGACTTTCCTGATATCTTCCACCAGCACTTCCTGCATGGCGCGCGAGAGGTGGCCGGGCATATGGCGGACGCCTTTGGGCAGTACGAGCATCGCGTTGCTTGATCCGTTGGTCTGGAAAATCAGAATGCCACCGTCAAACGAAAACGGCGACCCGAAAGCCGCCTCCGACAGTAGCTGCGCGCGTTACGCCGGCGATCTGAGATCCGAAGCCGCTTCGGCTGTCACTCATCCTCAACCCGGCCGCGCATTTTCTTGATCGAGCCGCGCCCGGCCTTGCTCTTGAGCCGTCTTTCGACCGCGCCTTTGGATGGCCTGGTCTTCTTGCGCGGCGGTGGCGGTGGTTCGGCGGCCTTGGCAACCAGTGCCGTCAGCCGCGCCCGGGCGTCCGCCCGGTTCTGCTCCTGGGTGCGGAAGCGTCCGGCTTCGATGACGATGACGCCGTCCTTGGTGGCGCGCTGGCCGGCAAGCTTGATGGTTCGTTCGCGCACCCGCTCCGACAGGCCAGCCGCATTGGCGGCATCGAAGCGCAATTGCACTGCCGTCGCCACCTTGTTGACGTTCTGGCCGCCCGGGCCGGACGAACGGATGAAGTCCTCGTGCAGGTCGCCCGGATTAATCACCGCATCGTCGGTGATGATGATCTTGTCGTCGGCGTTCATGCCGCAGTCATGGCGCGGCAGGCGAAAAAAGAAAAGGCCCGATCGAAGCCGGGCCTTGAAGCATCACCAAGGGCGACGGCTATTCAGCCGCTACCTGCATGCGTGGTGCGGCGCCGAGCACGGTGGCGTCGACATGGGCTTCGAACTTTTCGAAATTGTCGACGAACATGCCGACCAGCCTTGCCGCCTGCCGGTCGTAGGCGGGCTTGTCGACCCAGGTCGATCTCGGGTCGAGAATGGCGCGGTCGACGCCGGCAACCGTCACCGGTACGTCAAAACCGAAATTGGCGTCGGTGCGGAAGTCGGCCGCTTTCAGCGAGCCGTCGAGCGCCGCCGCAAGCAGCGCCCGCGTTGCCTTGATCGGCATCCGCTTGCCGGTGCCGTAGGCGCCGCCGGTCCAGCCGGTGTTGACCAGCCAGCAATCGACGCCGTGGCGGGCGATGAGCTCGCGCAGCAGATTGCCGTATTCCGACGGATGCCGCGGCATGAACGGTGCGCCGAAGCATGTCGAAAACGTCGCTTCGGGTTCGGTAACGCCCTTCTCGGTCCCGGCCACCTTGGCGGTATAGCCGGAGAGGAAATGATACATCGCCTGCGCCGGGGTCAGGCGCGCGATCGGCGGCATCACGCCGAATGCGTCGGCGGTCAGCATGATGATGTTCTTCGGGTGGCTGGCGCGCCCCGTCTTGCTGGCGTTCGGGATGAAATGGAGCGGGTAGGCGCAGCGCGTGTTTTCGGTCAGCCCGCCGTCGTCGAAATCCGGCACGCGGCCGGCGTCGAGCGCCACATTCTCCAGTACGGTGCCGAAGCGCTGGGTGGTGGCGAAGATCTCCGGCTCGGCTTCGGCCGAAAGCTTGATCGTCTTTGCATAGCAGCCGCCTTCGAAATTGAAGACGCCGTGCGGTCCCCAGCCATGCTCGTCGTCGCCGACCAGCGTGCGCGACGGGTCGGCCGACAGCGTCGTCTTGCCGGTCCCGGAAAGGCCGAAGAAAACGGCCGCGTCGCCGGCGGGCCCTTCATTGGCCGAGCAATGCATCGGCATCACGCCTTCTGCCGGCAGCAGATAGTTGAGCACGGTGAACACCGACTTCTTCATCTCGCCGGCATAGGAGGTACCGCCAATCAACACGATCATGCGCGAAAGATCGACCGCGATCACCGTTTCGCCGCGCGTGCCGTGGCGGGCGGGATCGGCGCGGAACGACGGCAGGTCGATTATCGTCAAATCGGGCACGAAATGCTCGAGTTCGGCGGCTGCAGGCCGGATGAGCAGATTGCGGATGAACAAGGAGTGCCAGGCAAGCTCCGTGATCACCCTGGTCGGCAGCTTCAGTTCCTCGTCGGCACCGCCGACCAGGTCCTGCACATAAAGGTCCTTTCCAGCCGCATGGGCGCGAAAATCGGCGAGCAGCGTATCGAACTGGATCGGCGAAATCGCCTTGTTGTTGTCCCACCATACATGCGGCGCGGTGCTTTCGTCGCGCACCACGAATTTGTCCCTGGGCGAGCGGCCGGTGTGCTGCCCGGTCTCGGCGGCAAGCGCGCCATGCGCGGTGAGTCGGGCCTCGCCACGGCGGATTGCCTCCTCGTAGAGCGCGGCCGCGCCGAAATTATAGCGCACCACGCCAGTGGTTCTCAGGCCGATCCGATCGATTGCACATGCAGGATTGCGTTTGCCGGCTTCCGACATGGGTGTCCCTTCTTCGATTTACCGCGTCTTTACCGGCGAATTCCGGAAACCCCATTGCAGGAGCTAATAACGTCAAAACCAGAAAAGGCGAATGATATCAAATCATTAATCGATTTAAATATTTTGAAAGTTGTTTAAATCGTTTATATGTGCAAAAACACTGATGGTTGCCCAAAGGATTGGCGATGTTCATTCGTCCAATCCATATCGAGGTACAATTGTGGCCGCCGGCGTGCCGCGCGTGACAGCGGATAAAGCCTATGCCACATTTTGTACCTAATTTGTCCTGCAAAAGCCCCTTCTCGACGAAAGAAGGGACAGCTCATGAGGGAGCCGCTTGAAATGGCAACAATCGCGCTTGTCGACGACGATCGCAACATTCTGACTTCGGTTTCGATCGCCCTCGAATCCGAGGGTTATCGGGTCGAAACCTACACGGATGGGGCATCGGCGCTGGAGGGACTGGCGGCGCGCCCGCCGAACCTGGCCATCCTCGACATCAAGATGCCGCGCATGGACGGCATGGAGTTGCTGCGCCGGATGCGTCAGAAATCCGACCTGCCGGTGATCTTCCTGACCTCCAAGGACGATGAGATCGATGAACTGTTCGGCCTCAAGATGGGCGCCGACGACTTCATCCGCAAACCCTTCTCGCAGCGTCTTCTGGTCGAACGCGTCCGCGCCGTGCTGCGCCGCGCCAGCACCCGCGAGGCGGCGGCCAAGGCGCCCAACCAGCAGGCCCGGTCGCTTGAGCGCGGCCAGCTTGTCATGGACCAGGAGCGCCACACCTGCACCTGGAAGGGCGAGCCGGTGACGCTGACCGTCACCGAGTTCCTCATCCTGCATTCCCTGGCACAGCGCCCGGGCGTCGTAAAAAGCCGTGATGCGCTGATGGATTCCGCTTATGATGAGCAGGTCTATGTCGATGACCGCACCATTGACAGTCACATCAAGCGGCTGCGCAAGAAGTTCAAGGCCGTCGATGATGACTTCGAAATGATCGAAACCCTTTACGGAGTCGGGTATCGGTTCCGCGAAGCATGAATAGGCAGTAGGCAGTAGGGAATAGTCGGTAGTCAGTTTTGAATGATGCGAGCGGCCACTCATGCATCGCCGCGATCTCAGCCAACCATTTCTCTATTCCTGCTGCCTACTCACTACTCACTAATTACCGAGCGGGAGCTGCTATTCGATGGCAGTGGAAGTAGAGCGAGTGAGACGGTCGGGCGCCGCCAGGCGCCCGCCGCGGATTCTGCCCGCCTTCGTGTCGAAAATTACGGTGCCGATGCGCCGGTTTCTCGGCCATCACATTTTTTCCAGCCTGACACGGCGTATTCTCTTTCTCAATCTCGCCGGCCTTGCCGTCCTGGTCACCGGCATTCTCTACCTCAACACCTTTCGCGACGGGCTGATCGACGCCCGTGTCGAGAGCCTGATGACCCAAGGCGAGATCATCGCCGGCGCGATCGCCGCGTCGGCGACGGTCGAAACCGATTCCATCAGCATCGATCCGGAAAAGCTGCTTGAGTTGCAGGCCGGCGAAAGCCTCGGCCCGGGCTCCGACCAGCTCGACAATCTCGATTTCCCGATCAATCCGGAGCGCGTGGCGCCGGTGCTCAGGCGGCTGATCTCGCCGACGCGCACGCGCGCCCGCATCTACGACCGCGACGCCAACCTGCTGCTCGATTCCCGCCATCTCTATTCGCGCGGCCAGATCCTTCGCTACGACCTGCCGCCGGTCGAAGTGGAACAGCCGGACCTTCTGGAGCGCATCCAAAAATTCGTCTTTGATTTCTTCCGCAACAAGCAGCTGCCTGTCTATCGCGAGCAGCCGGGCGGCAACGGTGCTGCGTTTCCGGAAGTAGTCAAGGCGCTTACCGGCAGTCCGTCGACGATCGTGCGGATCTCGGAGCAGGGCGAACAGATCGTTTCCGTGGCGGTGCCGATCCAGCGCTTCCGTGCCGTTCTCGGCGTGCTGATGCTGTCGACCGAAGGCGGCGACATCGACAAGATCGTCGCGGCCGAGCGCAAGGCGATCCTGCGCGTGTTCGGCATCGCCGCCCTGGTTACCGCCATCCTGTCGATGCTGCTGGCCTCCACCATCGCCAACCCGCTGCGCCGGCTTTCCGCGGCGGCGGTCAGGGTTCGCCGCGGCGTCAAGAACCGCGAGGAAATCCCCGACTTCTCCGACCGCCAGGACGAGATCGGCAATCTCTCGATCGCCGTGCGCGACATGACCAATGCGCTCTACGCCCGTATCGAGGCGATCGAAAGTTTTGCCGCGGATGTCTCGCACGAGCTGAAGAACCCGCTTACCTCGCTGCGCAGCGCTGTGGAGACATTGCCGCTGGCCAAGAACGACAATTCGCGGAGCCGGCTGATGGATATCATCCAGCACGATGTGAGGCGGCTGGACCGCCTGATCACCGATATTTCCGATGCCTCCCGTCTTGATGCCGAGCTGGCGCGGGAAGACGCGGGAACCGTCGACCTGAAGAAGTTCATCACCGATCTGGTCGCCGTCTCGCGCGAGGCCACGCGCAACAAGAAGGCGGTCGAGATCGAGTTCAAGGTCGCCAAACTGCCGCAGGGCGTGAAAGGCTACTTCGTCGTCGGCCATGATCTGAGGATCGGCCAGGTGATCACCAACCTGATCGAGAATGCCCGCTCGTTCGTTCCCGAAGATCGTGGCCACATCACCATATCGCTGGCACGCGCCGGCAAGTTCAACATCGTCACCGTCGACGACAATGGCCCCGGCATCCGGGCCGATAACATCGATCGCATTTTCGAGCGGTTCTATACCGATCGGCCGGCCGGCGAGGCGTTCGGCCAGAACTCGGGCCTTGGCCTGTCGATATCCAGGCAGATCGTTGAAGCCCATGGCGGCACGCTGAGCGCCGAGAACATCCCGGGCACCAAGCCTGGCGAGATCAAGGGCGCGCGCTTCGTGGTGACGCTGCCGGCGGAAGGCTGAGGGATGAATTCCAATCACACCTGGTCCTATTGTGCAGCCTGAACACATTCACGGCACCGCGATCCTGATAGGTGATCGCGGCATTCTCATCACCGGACCGTCCGGTTTGGGCAAGACGACGCTGGCGCTCGCCTTGATCGATCATTGCAGCCAACGTGGGCTGTTTTCCCGGCTGATCGGCGATGACCAGCTCTTTGCGGCCGATTGCGAGGGGCGGCTGGTCTGCCGCGCACCAGCCAGTATAGCCGGCCTCGTGGAGGTGCCGGGATTCGGCCCCAAACCGATACAGTTCGAGCCAAGCTGCGTGATCGACCTCATTATCCGGCTGGTGCCAGCCGGCAAAATGGCCCGTTTCCAGGAAGACTGCAGCGAACCCGTTGTCGGCGTGACAGTGCCGCGCATCGATCTTGCCGGGCGCAATGTCGCGGCCGCCTTGCCGGCAGTGATGTCGCGTCTGTCGATTGCGCCTTTCCTGTGATCCGATTTCGATTTTTTGCTGCAATGCGTCAAATTGGCTTGGGCCGGCGCAATTTTGGGCTTGTCAACGGGCCTTGCGTCGACAAGATAGCGCTCCCGCCGCCTGGAACGGTCGGCGAGCATAAAATGCGCCTGTGAAGCGGCGATGACGGGAGCCACCAAAGAATGATCGGACTCGTGCTTGTAACGCACGGTCAACTGGCCGCCGAGTTCCGCAATGCCGTGGAACACGTCGTTGGGCCACAAGACAATTTCGAGACCGTGGCGATCGGTGCCGACGATGATATGGAACAGCGCCGCCGCGACATTATCGACGCAGTCGGCCGCGTCGATACGGGATCAGGCGTCATCGTTTTGACCGACATGTTCGGCGGCACGCCCTCCAACCTCGCCATTTCCGTGATGGAATCCGGCCGCATCGAGGTCATTGCCGGCATGAACCTGCCGATGCTGATCAAGCTGTCCAGCGTTCGCAAAGGCGACAACATGACGGCAGCGCTGGATGAAGCGCAGGCTGCCGGCCGCAAATACATCAATGTCGCCAGTCAACTCCTGAGCAGCAAATGAGCGCGCTGTTGCCGGAAAAGGACAAGATCGTTCGCGACTTTCCGATCGTCAACCAGCGCGGCCTGCATGCGCGCGCCTCGGCCAAGTTCGTTCAAATTGCCAGCGGCTTCAATGCCACGGTCCAGGTCGAGAAGGACGGCGTCAAGGTCGGCGGCACCTCGATCATGGGCCTGATGATGCTGGCGGCGAGTCCCGGTTATTCGATCCGCGTCACCGCCACCGGCCCGGAGGCCGAAGAGGTCATCGATGCGCTGGAGCAACTGGTTGCTTCCCGTTTTGGCGAGGAATGCTGACGTGCTGATCGCTTCCGAAGACATGCACGGATAAAGATTTCTTTATATCCCATTGTCGTCCAACTCTCGATCTGCTAGTCAGGCCGGCAACTCGCGCCCTCCGACACGCTTTCGGGGCGGGCGCGTCCCGCAATCAATTCGCATCGGAGCACTGCCATGACGGGTAGCAAGGACTATGTGGTCGCAGACATCGCGCTTGCCGGCTGGGGCCGCAAGGAGATCGAGATCGCCGAAACCGAAATGCCGGGCCTGATGGCCTGCCGCGAGGAATTCGGCGACAAGAAGCCGCTCAAGGGCGCGCGCATCACCGGCTCGCTGCACATGACCATCCAGACGGCGGTGCTGATCGAAACGCTGAAGGCGCTCGGCGCCGATATCCGCTGGGCTTCCTGCAACATCTTCTCGACCCAGGACCACGCCGCCGCGGCCATTGCCGAGGCCGGAATTCCGGTGTTTGCCGTCAAGGGTGAGACGCTGGAGGATTATTGGGTCTACACCGACAAGATCTTCCAGTGGGCCGATGGCGGCACCTCCAACATGATCCTCGACGACGGTGGCGATGCCACCATGTACATCCTGATCGGCGCCCGCGCCGAGGCCGGCGAGGATGTGCTGTCCAATCCGGGCAGCGAAGAGGAAGAGATCCTGTTTGCCCAGATCAAGAAGCGCATGCAGGCATCACCCGGCTTCTTCACCAGGCAGAAGGAAGCGATCCGCGGCGTCACCGAAGAGACGACGACCGGCGTCAACCGGCTCTATCAGTTGCAGAAAAAAGGCCTGCTGCCGTTCCCGGCAATCAACGTCAATGATTCCGTCACCAAGTCGAAATTCGACAACAAATATGGCTGCAAGGAATCGCTTGTCGACGGCATTCGCCGCGGCACCGACACGATGATGGCCGGCAAGGTCGCGGTCGTCTGCGGCTATGGCGATGTTGGCAAGGGCTCGTCGGCTTCGCTCAAGGGCGCCGGCGCCCGCGTCAAGGTCACCGAGGTAGATCCGATCTGCGCGCTGCAGGCGGCGATGGACGGTTTCGAGGTGGTCACGCTCGAAGACGCGGCGCCGACGGCAGACATCGTCATCACCACCACCGGCAACAAGGACGTCGTTACCCTCGATCACATGCGCCTGATGAAGGACATGGTGATCGTCGGCAACATCGGTCACTTCGACAACGAGATCCAGGTTGCCTCGCTGCGCAACCTGAAATGGACCAACATCAAGCCTCAGGTGGATATGATCACCTTCCCGGACGGCAAACGGATGATCCTTTTGTCGGAAGGCCGCCTGCTCAACCTCGGCAACGCCACCGGCCATCCGAGCTTCGTCATGTCGGCGTCCTTCACCAACCAGGTGTTGGCCCAGATCGAGCTGTACACCAAGCCCGGCCAGTACGAGAACCGGGTCTATGTCCTGCCGAAGCATCTCGACGAAAAGGTCGCGCGCCTGCATCTCGACAAGCTCGGTGCCCGCCTGACCGAACTGTCCGGCGAACAGGCCGCCTATATCGGCGTCACTCCGCAGGGACCGTTCAAGCCGGAACACTACCGCTATTAACCACGGCGAAACTTGCCACTAGATATTGAAGCCGGGCGATTGACTTTTCGCCCGGCTTTATTTTTGCGCTGATTGATTCTTCACGCCGATTCGCGCAAGCGCTATGGTGCTGATTCGCGGTCCGGGGACGAGGCCCGGGCGCACGCATCAGGGCGGTCTTGCATTCAGGCGGCGAAGAGGACCAAGACATGCCGGGGGATAACCCGCCTTGCGCGGGACAGGCCGTTTCCGGCGGCCATAACGATTCGATCACGGGCTCCGCTGCCAGAGGCGGCAGCCTTTTGTGGCGTGCCGGCAGCCGTGTCGGGGTGCTGCTTGCTTTTTCCGCGCTGGTTGGTCCGCTGCTTGGCTTTGCTGCACATGCGCAAACCCGCGTGGCGCAAAAGGCCGGGCTGTCAGTCAGTACGGTCGAGGTCATGCAACTCGCCATGTTCGTCGGCGTCATGGGGGCGGCATTGCTGTCGGCCATCTTTCTGATCCGCGAACGGGCGCGCACCGCGGCGGAAAATGCCGAGCTCAGGACCCGTATCGCCGACGTCAATGCCGCGCTGCAGCGCTCCGAGGCGCTGCTCCATTCCCGCGATCAGCGCGTGGTCGTATGGGCGGCCGAAAACAAGAAGCCCGAGCTTGTCGGGACATTGCCGCTCGAGAGCGGCGCGCCGGAGGACCGGGCGGCCTTCCTGGCTTTCGGCCGCTGGC
Organism: Mesorhizobium sp. M1334; assembly: GCF_040317995.1. Taxonomy (NCBI): domain Bacteria; kingdom Pseudomonadati; phylum Pseudomonadota; class Alphaproteobacteria; order Hyphomicrobiales; family Phyllobacteriaceae; genus Mesorhizobium; species Mesorhizobium sp. M1334. The sequence continues at coordinate 60,336 of NZ_JAMYLM010000026.1, read as the reverse complement.
TTATGCCGCGTTCGGCGGCCGCACTCGAACATGCCGTCGCATCACTGCGGGACAAGGCAAAGCCGTTCGATCTGGTCATCGAATCGCAGGCCGGCCAGCCGCTCGAGGTTCACGGCCGCAAGAGTGCGGCGCATGTGCTGGTTCGCTTCGTCTCGCTTTCGGAGACACAGCGAAGCCAGGCCAGGCTGAAGATCGAGAACCAGCGCTTGGCCGCCGACCATGAGACGCTGATCGGTCTTCTGGATGCGCTCAAGATGCCGTCATGGCTGCGTACTGTCGACGGGCGGCTGAAATGGGTCAACCGCGCCTATGCCGAAGCGGTCGAGGCCGAGAATGCCGAAGCGGCGGTTCGTGACGGCAAGGAATTCCTCGGAGGCCAGGCGCGCGACACGATCGCTGAGCAGCACAAGTCGCACCCCGTCTTCGAACAGACGCTCTCCACGGTGATCGAAGGCGACCGCCGTATGTTTGCCGTGACCGATTTTGCCGGGGCGGATGGTTCGGCTGGTCTTGCCTGCGACATCAGCGCCATCGAGGCCATTCGCGCCGAATATGAGCGGACCGTGCAGAGCCACGCCGACACGCTCGATCAGCTCAACACCGCCGTGGCGATTTTCGATACCGACGAGAAATTGCGGTTTTTCAATCAGGCGTTCCAGAAACTATGGGGCCTCGACAGCGGCTTCCTGCACAGCGCGCCGGATAACGCCTTGCTGCTCGACCGCCTGCGCAGCGAAGGCAAGATCGCCGAGCAGCCCGAATGGCGGCGCTGGAAAGAGAGCCTGCTCGGCGCCTACCGCGCGGTTGAATCGCAGGAGCATTGGTGGCATCTGCCGGACGGCAAAACCATTCGCGTCGTCGCCAATCCGCAGCCCAAGGGCGGCGTCACCTGGGTGTTTGAGAACCTGACCGAGAAGATGGACCTTGAAAGCCGCTATCAGACCGCTGTGCGGGTCCAGGGTGAGACGCTCGACAACCTTGCCGAAGGCGTCGCTGTGTTCGGCCCCGACGGCAGGCTGAGATTGTCCAACCCGGCCTTCGCGGCCCTGTGGGGGCTGGATGCCGATGCCTCAAAACCCAACGTCCATGTCTCGACGATCCGCGAACTTTGCGACCGCCGTGCCGTCGACAGTCCGTGGGGCGCGTTCGTTGCCGCCATCACCGGCTTCGACGACGAGCGCCGCGACCGCCACGGCCAGACCGAATTGAACAACGGCACCGTTTTGCGCTACGCCGTCATCCCTTTGCCCAACGGCCAGGTGATGATGACTTTCGTCGACGTTACCGACAGCGTCAATGTCGAGCGGGCGCTGAAGGACAAGAATGAGGCGCTGCAAAAGTCCGACCAGATCAAGAACGAATTCGTGCAGCACGTCTCCTATGAGCTGCGCTCGCCGCTCACCAACATCATCGGCTTTACCGAGCTTCTTTCACTGCCGTCGACTGGTCCGTTGAACCAGAAGCAACGCGAATATATCGGGCATGTCGGCTCGTCCTCCTCGGTCCTGCTCACCATCGTCAACGACATCCTCGATCTGGCGACGGTGGATGCCGGCATCATGGAACTCGACATTTCCGAAGTTCACATCAATCGAACCATTACGGCCGCCGCGGAACTGGTCGCCGATCGGCTGGAGGAACATGCGATCAAGCTTAGGATCGACGCGGCTGCCGCGCCGAAGACCTTCCACGGCGACGAGATCCGCGTCCGCCAGATACTCTACAATCTGCTCAGCAATGCCGCCAATTACGCGCCGGAGGCGAGCACCATAACGCTCGCCTGCCGCCAGCTTGCCGACGGCGTGGAATTTTCCGTTCACGATGACGGCCCCGGCATGCCGCCGGACCTGCTTGAGTCAGTGTTCCGGCGCTTCGAGCCGCGCACCAATGGCGGCCGCCGCCGTGGCGCCGGGCTCGGCCTGTCGATCGTCAAGAGCTTTGTCGAACTGCATGGCGGCAGCGTCCGCATCGAGACCGGCAGGGATAAGGGCACCACGGTTGTTTGCGCCTTTCCCGACACGCCGTCGGGCATCCGTGCGGCGGCCGAGTAGCGCGTTCGATGGCGGTATTGGTGCTGGAGCGTTTTCTCGCCGACGAGGCTGCGACGGCAAGGCTCGGCGAGGATCTTGCCATGTCGCTGCGCATTGGCGACGTACTCGCTCTCAAGGGCGATCTCGGCGCCGGCAAATCGACCTTGGCACGGGCGCTGATCAGGGCGCTGGCCGACGATGCCGGCCTCGACGTGCCGAGTCCGACCTTCACGCTGGTCCAGAGCTACGACACGCGTGTGCCGGTCCATCATTTCGATCTCTACCGCTTGGGCACGGCATCCGAACTGGACGAGCTGGGCTTCGACGAGGCGCTGTCCCAAGGGGCTGCGCTGATCGAATGGCCGGAGCAGGCAGAGGCATATTTGCCGAAAACCTCGGTGCTGGTCGAACTTCTCCAGCAGGGCGACGGCCGACTGGCGAGACTGTCGGGAGAGGGCGCCGCCTTCGAGCGCGCGGCGCGATCGCTGGCAATGCGCGATTTTCTCGGGCAGGCCGGTTGGGGCGAAGCGCAGCGACGATATTTCATCGGTGATGCCTCGGCTCGCTCCTACGAGATCGTCGCGCTCGCCGGATTTCCGCCGCGCGTGCTGATGAACTCGCCAAGGCTGGTGCTCGGACCGCCAGTCCGCGACGGCAAACCCTATGCCGAGATCGCCCACACGGCGCAATCCGTTTCGGCATTCGTCGCCATCGACCGGGCCTTGCGCGCCGGCGGTGTCAGCGTCCCGGAAATCCATGCCCAGGATCTCGAGCAGGGTTTTCTTCTGCTGGAGCATCTCGGTTCCCAAGGCTTTCTCGACAAGCGCGGCCAGCCGGTGGCCGCGCGTTATGCGGCGGCGGCCGAACTGCTTGCCATGATGCACGGCAAAACATGGCCGGCCCGCATGCAGGCCGGCCGCGGTGTCTTCCACGAAGTGCCGCCTTTCGACCGCGACGCCATGATGATCGAGGCCGAATTGCTGGTCGACTGGTATGTCCCGGCGATTTCAGGCGCTCTGCCAAACGAGGCGCTGCGCGCCGGCTACCGCAGCGAATGGAATGCGGTGCTCGATCGGCTCGAGGGGCGCGAATACACGCTTATGTTGCGCGACTTCCATTCGCCCAACCTGATCTGGCGCGCTGACCGTTCCGGTCATGACCGCCTCGGCGTCGTCGATGTCCAGGATGCGCTGATCGGACCGTCCGCCTACGACGTCGCCTCGCTCGCCATGGACGCGCGCGTCACCATTTCACCTGAAATCGAAAAGCACACGCTCGCCGCCTATATCGCCGCGCGGCGCGCTGCCGGCGTCTTCGACGAGGACGAATTCCTCGAAACCTATGCAATCATGGCCGCACAGCGCAATTCCAAGGTACTCGGCATCTTCGTGCGGCTCGAAAAACGCGACGGCAAGCCTTATTATCTGAAGCATCTGCCGCGCATCCGCGACTATCTTCGCCGGGCGCTGGCGCATCCGGCGCTGGCCGGGCTGCAGGATTTCTACATCGCCCACGGCTTGCTGGAGGAACGCTCGATTTGACGGCTAAGGATTCAGGCCTGGCGGTGTCGGACGAGGGACCGATGCCAACGACCGCCATGGTGCTCGCCGCCGGGCTCGGCAAGCGCATGCGGCCGATCACCGACACCATGCCGAAGCCGCTGGTCAAGATCGCCGGCAAGACATTGCTCGACTGGGGGCTGGATTGCCTGGCCGAAGCCGGCGTCGCCAAGGCCGTCGTCAACGTCCACTACCTGCCGAAACAGATCGTGGACCATGTAGCCCGCCGCAATGCGCCGAGAATCGTCATTTCGGATGAGAGCAGCGGCTTGCTCGACTCTGCCGGCGGCATCGTCAAGGCATTGCCCTGGTTAGGGGCGCCCTTCTATGTGCTTAACGCGGACACCTTCTGGATAGACAGCGGCTTTTCCAATCTCAGGCGTCTTGCCCTTGCATGGGAGGGCGCGACAAGGGACATTCTGCTGATGCTTGCGGATCTCCAGTCGGCAACCGGACATAGCGGCGGCACCGATTTCCTGATGGCGCCGGATGGCGCCTTGCGGCGTGCGAACAACGATCCGGCCGGCCTGATCTATGCCGGCGCCGCAATCGTCCATCCGCGCATCTTCAAGAATGCGCCGGCCGGCCCGCTGTCGCTCAACGCCTATTTCGATGCGGCAATCGCCGCCGGCCGCCTGTTCGGCATGAAGATGCAGGGTCACTGGATCACTGTCGGCACACCTGACGCGATCCCGCGGGCGGAAGCAGCGGTCGCCGCCGCGCTTGCCGGCACGCCCAATGCTGTTGCTGAGGCACCCGGCGCTCTTACCGAGTCGAAATGAGCGGCTCCCGCCGCGTTTTCTCGATTCCGCCCGGAGCGCCGTTCCTGCCGACGCTGGCCGAGGCGCTGCTTGCAGGGCGCCTGGTTCCCGGCTTTGCCTATGATGGCGATCCGCTGATGCTGGCCGATCTCACCATCTATGTGCCGACGCGCCGTGCGGCGCGGGCGCTTCGCGGCGTCTTCGTCGATGCTCTCTCGCGCTCCGGAAGTCGCTCGGCGATCCTGCCGGTCATCCGCCCGCTTGGCGAGTTCGACGAAGATGAAGCGGCCTTCGAGGCAGGAGCTTCGGCCGCCATCGACCTTGCGCCGCCGATCGCCGCGGTAGAGCGCCTGCTGCTGCTTGCGCCGCTGGTGCGAGCGTGGAAACGCCGCCTGCCGGCACATGTCGCCGCATTGTTCGACGAGGAGATCGTCATCCCGGCCTCCGCCGCCGACGCCCTCTGGCTGGCGCGCGACCTGGCGCGGCTGATGGACGAGATCGAGACCGAGGGCACGGATTGGGCGAGGCTCGCCGACCTTGTGACCGGCAATCTCGCAGGCTGGTGGCAGGTGACGCTCGATTTCCTGAGCATCGTGACCGAGAACTGGCCGAAGCTGCTCGAGGAACGCCATCGCTCCAATCCCGCCGCGCATCGCAATGCCCTGATAAGGCTGGAGGCAGCGCGGCTCAGGCGCAATCCGCCGGCCGGGCCGGTGATCGCCGCCGGCTCCACAGGATCGATCCCAGCCACGGCCGAGCTGCTTGCCGTGATCGCCGGTCTGCCCAATGGCGCCGTTGTGCTGCCTGGGCTCGACCGGACACTGGACGAGCCGTCCTTTGCCGCCATCAGTGCACTCGGTGCGCGCCCGGCCCTGCTTGGCCACCCGCAATACGGCCTGGCAAAGTTGATCGGCAAGATCGGCGTGCGGCGCGCCGACGTCGAGGACCTTGCTGTTGCGCCGCGGCCGCTTGCATTGCGCGCCGCACTCGTCGGCGAAGCGCTTCGCCCGGCGGAGACTACCGAGCTCTGGGCCGAGACGCGCGCCCGCTTTACGGCCGGTGATGTTGCCGAGGCCTTCGCTGACGTGACGCTTCTCGAAGCCGCCAGCGAACGCGATGAGGCCGTGGCGATCGCCGTCGCGCTCAAACAGGCCGTCGAACGGCCCGGCCAGCGCGCCGCGCTGGTCACCGGCGATCGCGCGCTGGCGCGGCGCGTCTCGGTCGAGCTGTTGCGCTTCGGCGTCGCCGCCGACGATTCCGGGGGCACGCCGCTCATCAACACGCCAGCCGCCAGCCTGCTCAGGCTGGCGCTTCAGGCAGCCTTCCGGCCGGGCGACCCGGTCGCCTTGCTGTCGCTGCTCAAGCATCCGCTGCTTGGCCTCGGCCGAGAGCGGGCAAGCGTGCGCCATGCGGCCGAAATCGTCGAACTCGTGGCGCTGCGCGGTGGCACCGGGCGTCCGGACGTCGCGTCGCTGCCGCAGCTCTTCGGCACGCGGCTCCTCGAATTCGACGGCGGCGGCAATCGCCGCCCGCCTTTCTGGCGATCGCGCCTCTCGGTCAGGCGCATCGAACAGGCGCGCGAGCTGCTGATCCGGCTAGCGGCTGCGCTGGCGCCGCTGGTTGCTTTTCGCGGCGAGGAAAATGCCGATCTTGCCACGCTTGTGCGTGCCAGCGTCGTTGCGCTCGAAAGCCTCGGACGCGCCGCCGACGGCAGCCTGAGCGAACTCTATGCCGGCGATGCCGGCGAAAAGCTTGCCGAGCTCTTGCGCGGGCTGGTCGCGGCCTCGGTGTCGTTCTCCTTCGCGGCTGACGAATGGCCTGACGTGATGGAGGCGCTGATCGCGCCCGAGATGGTCAAGCCGGCGCAAGGCACCGACAGGAACATCGCCATCTGGGGTGTGCTGGAAGCGCGGCTTCAGGATGTCGACACGCTGGTCGTCGGCGGGCTCAACGAAGGCGTGTGGCCGCGCAAGCCGGAGAGCGACCGCTTCATGTCGCGGCTGATGAAGACCGGCATCGATCTTGAACCGCCGGAGCGGCGCATCGGCCTTGCCGCCCATGATTTCCAGATGGCCATGGGCGCCAAGAAATTGGTGCTGGCCCGCTCCGCCCGTTCCGGCGACGCACCGTCGGTGCCCTCGCGCTGGCTGCAGCGTATCCTTACCTTCGTCGGCGAGGACCATGCTACGGGACTTCGCCGGCGCGGCGATGAACTGCTTGCCTGGGCGCGTGTGCTCGATGCCGGCGAAAAGCAGGACTTTGCGCCGCGGCCGCAGCCGAAACCGCCGCTCACCGTACGGCCGCACCACTTCTCGGTCACGGAGATCGAAACGCTGCGTCGCGATCCTTATGCGGTCTATGCCAGAAGGATACTCGGCCTGATGCCGCTCGATCCGGTCATTCGCGATCCGGGCGCTGCCGAGCGTGGCACGCTGTTTCACGCAATTCTGCACCTCTTCTCAGCGAGGGTGGCCGACCCGCGCGCGCCGGAGGCGCTGGACGGGCTTATCGCCGCAGGCCGCTCCTGCTTTGCCGAGGCTGCGCTGCCCGCCGATGTCGAGGCGGTGTGGTGGCCACGCTTCGAAAAGCTTGCCGCCGGCATCATCGAATGGGAGCGCGGCCGGGCCGCAGCCGTGGCACGGCGGCACGCCGAGGAACGCGCCGAAAAGACCGGGGTCGGCCGATCCGGCGTAACCCTGTCCGGCTATGCCGATCGCATCGATCTGCTGGCTGGCAGAATGGCCGACATCCTCGACTACAAGACCGGCTCGTCGCCATCCAAAGCACAGGCGCACACGCTGCTCGCGCCGCAACTGGCGCTGGAGGGCGCGCTGCTCAGGCGCGGCGCTTTCAAGGAGCTTGGCGCATGCGAGCCGTCGCAACTGGCCTTCGTGCGGCTGAGGCCGAATGGTGAAGTGTTCGAGGAATCCATCCTCGAATACAACCGCAAGCCGCGAACCGCCGCCGATCTCGCCGAAGAAGCGTGGGCGCGGCTGGAAAAACTGCTGATCCACTACGCCGACCCCGCGACCGGCTATCTGTCGCGGGCGCTGCCGTTCCGCGAGGGCGAGACCGACGGCGACTATGACCATCTCGCCCGCGTGCTCGAATGGTCCGCCGGCGGCGACGCCGACGACGAGGGAGGGGAGGCATGAAAAAGGCCTACCCCATTCCAAGCGACACTGCCGCGAGCCAGGCAAGCGCGTCCGACCCGCGCAATTCCGCCTGGGTGTCGGCCAACGCCGGATCCGGCAAGACCCATGTACTCGCCCAGCGCGTTATCCGGCTTTTGCTGCGTGGCACCGATCCGTCCAAGATCCTGTGCCTGACCTATACGCGTGCCGCAGCCGCCAACATGTCGAACCGTGTGTTTTCCACCCTGTCGCAATGGACGACCTTGGGCGATGCCGAGCTCTCGACACGGATAGAGGCGCTGGACGGCCGCCAGCCCGACCGCGAAACCATGCGCCGGGCGCGGCGGTTGTTTGCGGAGGCGCTGGAAACACCGGGCGGGCTGAAGATCCAGACCATCCACGCCTTCTGCGAATCGGTGCTGCATCAGTTCCCGCTGGAAGCCAATATCCCGGCGCATTTCGAAATGCTCGATCCGCAAATGGAGGCTTCGCTGTTCGCCGCCGCCCGCCGCGACATGATTTCGGGCGGCGTTGCAGGCGATGCGGCATTGGCCGAGGCCTTCGCCACCGTGCTTGAGCGCGGCGGCGAACATGGGCTCGACGCACTGCTGGCCGAGATCGTGCGCAAGCGCGATGGTTTGCGTGCGTTCATCGCCGCGGCCGGCGGCGATGGTTTTCAGGCGCTGTTCGACGAGTTTCAGTTCCGCGCCGGCCAGACGCCCGAAGGCATAGCCGCCTCCGTCTGGCCGCTGCCCGGCTTCCTGCCGGATTATCTCGTCACCTTTTCGCGGGCGGCCGAGGCCGCCGATGCGCGCGTGGTGCTGAACAATATGCTGCCATACGCCCGTCTCGCCTTCGCCGAGGAGCATCCGGTCCGTCGCCTGAATTTGCTCTCCAAGGCTTTCCTGAGGGCCGACGGCGAGCCTTACGATCCGGCAAAGACGTTCAAAAGGGCATTGCTGGACCGGTTGCCCGATCTTGCTGAACGATATCTGGCGGCGGTCGACGCCATTCTCGAAATCTCCGACCGGCTGGCCTTGTTCAGGATGCTGGAGGGCACGCGTGCGGCGCTGACCATCGCCGACTGGCTGATCGCCCGCTACGAGCAATTGAAGCGCGCCCGCGGCTTCCTCGACTTCAACGACCTGATCACCCGCACGGTCCATCTACTGGCGCGGCCCGACGCCGGCCCATGGGTGCAATACAAGCTCGACCAGGGCATCGACCACATCCTCCTCGACGAGGCGCAAGACACCAGTCCCGACCAGTGGGAGGTTGTCAAGCGGCTGGCGGAGGAGTTCTTTGCCGGACTCGGCGCACGCGACGCCGTCCACCGCACCATCTTTGCGGTCGGCGACGAAAAGCAGTCGATCTATTCCTTCCAGGGAGCCGCCCCGGACTCCTTTGCCGACAGCCGGATTTTGTTTGCCGGCAAAGTCAGATCCGCCGCCGCCGCCTTCGCCGATCTCAAGCTGACCTGGTCGTTTCGCTCGACCGACGACGTGCTTGCGGCGGTGGATCGTGTCTTTGCCGACCCGGACGTGCGGCGCGGCATCAGCCACGATCCCGATCCGCTCGACCACAAGGCGATCCGCAACGATGCGCCGGGCTATGTCGAGGTCTGGCCCTCGCTCGGCGCCGACGCCGTCGACGAACCGGACGACTGGACGCAAGCGGTGGATCACGCCCACGCACCGGCGGTGCGCGTTGCCGAAAACGTTGCAGCGACCATTGCCGGCTGGATCGGCGGCGGCGAGGTCATCGAAGGGCGTGGCAAGAAACTCCGGCCCGGCGACGTGCTGGTGCTGGTGCGCAAGCGCGACCGCTTCGTCCATGCCCTGACACGGGCGTTGAAGCGCCGCGACATCCCCGTGGCCGGCGCCGACCGGCTCAGCCTGCCTGGCCATATCGCGGTGAAGGACCTGATCGCACTCGGTCATTTCCTCATCCAGCCCGAGGACGATCTGTCGCTGGCCGCCGTGCTGCGCAGCCCGATCTTCGATGTCTCGGAAGAGCAGCTTTTCGCGTTTGCTGCGGAGAGGCCGTCGGGCGTCTCGCTGATCGCCTCGCTGCGCCGGCATGCCGGCGAAAGCGAGGCGTTGGCCGCCGTCGTCAGCCGGCTCGACACATGGTCGAACGAGGCCGCATTCAAGCCGGTGTTCGAATTCTATGCTGCAGCTCTCGCCCGCGACGGCCTGCGCAAGAAGATGATCGCGCGGCTCGGGCCGGAGGCTGGCGACATCCTCGACGAATTCCTGAATTTCTGCCTGGCCGAGGAGCGGACCGGCCTGCCGGGACTGGAATCCTTCCTGTCGACGTTGGAAAACGCCGGCCCCGAGATCAAGCGCGAAATGGACCAGACCCGCGACGAGGTTCGCGTCATGACCGTGCATGCCGCCAAAGGCCTGGAGGCGCCGGTGGTATTCCTTGTCGATGGCGGCTCCGCGCCGTTCAGCGACCAGCATCTGCCGAGATTGATGCCGTTCGAAGGCTCGGGCGACTGCTGGGAGGGCAAGGGTTATCTCTGGCGTTCGGCCAGCGATGTCGCAAATGGGTTTTCACGCGCCGCATCGGCCCGCGCCCGCGAGCTCGCCGACGATGAATATCGCCGGCTGCTCTATGTCGGCATGACCCGCGCCGAGGATCGGCTGATCGTCTGCGGCTACCATGGCAAACGGGCGCCAAATACCGGCACCTGGCATTCGATCGTCAGCCGCGCACTGGTCGGTGCCACGGAGAGCGAAGAACGCCGGCATCCCGCCACCGGCGAGACCGTGCATCGTTTCCAGGTGACGAAACTGCCGCCCATGCCACTGGCGTCCGTGGATGAGGCACGACAGGCTGAACGCTTTGCGCCATTGCCGGAAACCCTGTTCCAGCCTCTGCCGCCCTTCGAGGAATTGCCGCGGCCGCTCTCGCCGTCCGGCGCCTCGGTGCTGATCGACGAGGCGCGGCAAGCGGTGGCCGACACGCGTTCGCCGGTGCTGGATGCCGACGCCGAGCCCGGCTTTGCCGTCGTGCGCGGGCTGGCGCTGCACAAATTGCTGCAGATGCTGCCCGGCATCGCCGAGGGAAAACGCCGGGATGCCGCCGAACGCTATCTGGCAAGAGCCGGCGCGGCATGGCCCGACGACGAGCGCGACAAGGCCCTGGCTGGCGTTTTCAGAATTCTTGCCGACAGCCGCTTCGCGCCGCTGTTTGCGCCAGACTCGCGCGCTGAAATCGCCATCATGGGCAGCCTGGAGGTGAGGGGCAAACTGCGCTCGATTTCCGGCAAGATCGACCGGCTGACAGTAACGCCGGACAAGGTTTCGATCGTCGACTACAAGACCAATCGGCCAGCGCCAGCTACGCTCGCCGAAGTGCCGCAAGCCTATGTTCTGCAGCTCGCACTCTATCGCGCGCTGCTTCAGCCGCTCTATCCGGGACGCGAGGTCTCGGCGGCGCTGCTGTTCACCGAGGCGCCGCGGCTGATCGATCTGCCGGCAGCGGCCATGGACGACGCGCTTGCTAGACTCACGGGAGCGTGACACAACACTTGCTTGAAGACGGACGCGATCACCACCACATTTGGTGCGACGAACAAATCGAAAGGATCTCAGCATGGCCACCGTCAAGGTCGACAAGAGCAATTTCCAGGCCGACGTGCTCAACGCCAAGGAGCCGGTCGTGGTCGATTTCTGGGCGGAATGGTGCGGCCCGTGCAAGATGATCGCCCCGGCGCTCGAGGACATCGCCATCGAACTCGGTAGCAAGATAAAGATCGCCAAGCTCAACATAGACGAGAATCCTGAGCTGGCCGCGCAGTTCGGCGTGCGCTCGATCCCGACGCTGATGATCTTCAAGGGCGGCGAAGTCGCCGACATGAAGGTCGGTGCTGCGCCGAAAACGGCATTGTCGCATTGGATCAACGGCAGCCTCGCCTGATCCGATCAAAATTTTGCAGAAAGCCCGGCCTTGTGCCGGGCTTTCTTTTGCTGGCGTCATTGGTGGGGCGCTCTGGCACTCGCGGCTTGCCGCCCGGTATTCTTCTGTTCTGAATACAAAGGAGAAGCGATATGACCGGATCCGCCAAGGCCACCGTCTTCATCGACAATGAGCGAGTCATTGTCACCGAATACCGTTTCGCCCCGGGCGACAACACCGGCTGGCACCGCCATGGCCACGACTATGTGATCGTGCCGTTGACCGACGGTAAGGTGAAGCTCCTGACCAAGGATGGGGAATCCTTTGCCGAAATGAAGAAGGGCTCGCCGTATTTCCGCAATGAGGGCGTCGAACATGATGTCATCAGCGCAAACGATGGCGAATTCGCCTTCATCGAGGTCGAGTTGAAATAGTCCACCAACCATCGGCTGCGCCGCTACAATTGTCCGGCGAAACGCGATCACCAATCCGCGATACGATCGCCGCCGAGGAATTGTGCGCTTTTCTCAGTGTATTCGAACAGTTCTATCTTCACGCCGTTGGGGTCGCGGATCCAGGCCTGGTAGGTGTCATCGCAGGCGCGTTTCTTGGAAGTGACATCAACCCCCTTTGACCTCAGATGGGCGATCGCGGCGTCGATGTTTTCCACTTCGAGGCAGAAGTGGTTGATCTGGTTCAAGTCGCTATAGCTTGCGCCGTCTTTCTGGAACACCTCGACATGGCTACGGCTGCCGCAATTGAGGTAGAAGCCGAAAATCTTCCCCTCGCGTAGGAAATTGAACTGAGTGTCCATGCCGAGGACGTCCCGATAGAAGCTTCGCGTCATCTCCAGGTCATTCGCGAAAATGCAAACATGTGCGAGCTGCTTTACCTTGATCATGACTGGCTCCTCGCGGTGACCTGACAGGTGTGGCGTCATCGCGGCCCGGGCGAACGCACGCCTCAGGTTGGCGGCGTGCCGTTTTCGGCCAGTACCGCGCCGGCCAGGTAAAGCGATCCGCCGATCAGGATCCGTGGCGGCGGTCCGTCCCATGTATCGCGCAGCAGCATCAGTGCGTTTGCAACGGAACTAACCGGTTCGGCCGACAAGCCTGCCTCAATGGCGCGGGTCGCCAGTTCGTCGTTCGGCACGCCGGCGTCGCTCAGGCTCACCGGCACGGTGTAGACGTGCCGCACCAGCCCTTTGAAGGCCCGGAAATAGCCGCTCTGGTCCTTGGTGTTGATCATGCCCGAGATCAGGAACAGCGGCCGCGGGTTCTTTTCCTCCTGCTCGGCCAGGGCCTCAGCGACGACCACGCCGGCGCCGGGATTATGGCCGCCGTCGAGCCAGATGTCGGCGCCCTTCGGCGCCAGTTCGCTCAGCCGGCCTTGCGGCAGCTTTTGCATGCGGCCCGGCCAGGCGACATTCGCCATCGCCTTCTCGGCAGCGCGGTGGCCGATCTCGAAGCCGGCCGCCTTGACTGCCGCGATCGCCGCCGCCGCATTGGCGAATTGATGGCGCCCCGGCAGGCGCGGCGGCGGCAGGTCCATCAATCCATCTTCGTCCTGATAGACCATGCGGCCGTTTTCCTCAAAGGCAAGGAAATCCTGGCCATAGACGAAGGCGGGGCAGTCGAGCCGTTCGGCGGTTTCGATGAGCACCTGCTGGGCCGTCTCGCTTTCCTGCGCGCCGATGACGACCGGGCACCCGCGCTTGATGATGCCGGCCTTTTCGGCGGCGATCAGCTCGACGCGGTCGCCGAGATAGGCTTCGTGGTCGAGCGAGACCGGCATGATCACCGACACGGCCGGCTCGGCGATGACATTGGTGGCGTCGAAGCGGCCGCCAAGGCCGACCTCGAGGATGACGGCATCGGCCGGATGTTCAGAAAACAGCAGGAAGGTGACGGCGGTGAGGATTTCGAAGACGGTGATCTTCTGGCCTTGATTGGCCTCGGCGACCCGGGCGATGGCTTCGGCGAAGACCTTGTCGTCAACCAGCCTGCCGCCGCCATCTGCGGCCAGCCGGTAGCGCTCGTGCCAGTTCACTAAGTGTGGCGAGGTGTGGACGTGGACGCGGTAGTCGGCTGCTTCGAGCAGCGCCCGTGAAAAGGCGGCACAGGAGCCCTTGCCGTTGGTGCCGGCGATGTGGATGACCGGCGGCAGCTGGTCCTGCGGATTGCCGAGGCGTTCGAGCAGCCGCGAAATGCGGTCGAGCGAAAGGTCGAAGCCCTTCGGGTGAAGCGCCATCAGGCTTTCGATTTCGCGGTCGGCGGCAAGCGTGGTCATGGCGAATCCTAGAGCATTTTGCAGCCAAATGGAATCATTTGGCGTCCGCATAAATGCGGCAAAACAGATAGTTAGAGCGGGTTACCGGTTCCAGGAGAACCGGAACCGCTCTAGGCGCGTCACGGATGGCGCGCAATCGCAGTTCGTGGCGAATGCGTCAGGCGTGCGGCCGGGCTTCGGCCGGAATCACAGACGGCGGCAGGATCTCCGGCTCCTGCGGTTTTTGCTCTTCCGGCAGCTTGAGCAGCATTCTCAGCAGCCGCGCAATCGTCTGGCGCATCTCCAGCCGTGACACCACCATGTCGACCATGCCGTGTTCCATCAGATATTCGGCGCGCTGGAAGCCTTCGGGCAGTTTTTCCCTGATCGTCTGCTCGATGACACGCGGTCCGGCAAAGCCGATCAGCGCGCCTGGCTCGGCAATGTGCACGTCACCCAGCATGGCGTAGGAGGCGGTGACGCCGCCGGTCGTCGGGTTGGTCAGGACGACGATGTAGGGCAGGCCGGCCTCCTTCAGCCTGTCGACGCCGACCGTGGTCCGCGGCAACTGCATCAGCGACAGGATGCCTTCCTGCATACGCGCGCCGCCGGAGGCCGCAAACAGGATCAGCGGCCGCTTGCGCTGCAAGGCGACCTCGAAACCATGCACGATGGCGTCACCGGCCGCCATGCCGAGCGAGCCGCCCATGAAGGCAAAATCCTGCACCGTCACCACCACCGGCACGCCTTCGACCGTGCCCAGCGCATTGATGATGGCGTCTTCCATGCCGGTCTTGGCCTTGGCATCCTTCAGCCGGTCTACGTAGCGCTTCTCGTCGCGGAACTTGAGCGGATCCTGAACGACCTTGGGGTTTTCCAGCGTCTCGTATTTGCCGTCGTCGAGGAAGAATTTCAGCCGTTCCTTGGCCGATATCTTCATGTGGTGGCCGGAGGACGGGATGACGAACTGGTTCTGCTCCAGATCCTTATGGAACACCATTTCGCCGGTCTCGGGATCCTTGATCCACAGGTTTTCCGGCATGTCGGTGCGGCGGCCGAGCATCGAATTGATCTTCGGACGGACATAATTGGTGATCCAGTTCATCGCTTCGGCTCCTGTCCCTTAAGAAGACGTAGGAAGATTATTCGGCGGCAGCAAGGCGAGCCGCGCGAACCCCTTGCGAAAGCCCGCTGACCAGCGTGGCGACGGCCTCGGCCGGATCGGCGGTTTTTTCGCCCTTCGGCCCGAGCACGTTGGCGACGGCATTGACAATCGCGGTGCCGACAACGACGCCGTCTGCCGACGCGCCGATGATGCGCGCCTGCTCTGCTGTCTTGACGCCGAAGCCGACGCAGACCGGCAGGTCGGTATGGCTCTTGATGCGTTTGACAGCTGCCGCCACCTTGCCGGTGTCGGCCAGCGCCGAACCGGTGATACCGGTCATCGACACATAATAGACGAAGCCGGAGGTGTTCTGCAGCACCTTGGGCAGGCGCCTGTCGTCGGTGGTCGGCGTCGCCAGCCGGATGAAATTGATGCCGGCCTTGAGTGCCGGGATACAAAGTTCCTCGTCCATCTCCGGCGGCAGGTCGACGACGATCAGCCCGTCTATGCCGCTGGCCAGCGCGTCGCTCAGGAAGCGCTCGACGCCGTAGATGTAGATCGGATTGTAATAGCCCATCAAGACGATCGGCGTTTCACTGTCGCCGGCGCGGAATTCCGAGGCCATCTTCAGTGTCTTGACCAGTGTCTGGCCGCCCTTCAGCGCCCGCAGGCCGGCCGCCTGGATCGCCGGGCCGTCGGCCATTGGATCGGAAAACGGTATGCCGAGCTCGATGATGTCGCTGCCGGCGCCGGGCAGCGCCTTCATGATCGAGAGCGACGTGTCGTAGTCAGGGTCGCCGCCCATGAAATAGGTTACGAGTGCCGGTCGGCCTTCGGCCTTCAGCTTTGCCATGCGGCGGTCGATACGGGTGGCCATGATCAGATCTCCATGCCCAGCATGTTGGCCACCGTATGCACGTCCTTGTCGCCGCGGCCGGACAGGTTGACGATGACGATCTGGTCCCTGTCCATGTCAGGCACGATCTTCACCGCCTGTGCGATGGCATGGGCCGATTCAAGCGCAGGAATGATGCCCTCGACGCGTGTCGTCAACTGGAACGCCTCCAGCGCCTCGCTGTCGAGGATCGGCACGTAGTCGACGCGGCCGGAATCGCGCAGCCATGAGTGCTCCGGCCCGACGCCGGGATAGTCGAGGCCGGCCGAGATCGAGTGGCCGTCCATGATCTGACCGTCGGCGTTCTGCAGGAGGTAGGTACGGTTGCCATGCAGCACGCCGGGCGCGCCGGCACTCATCGAGGCGCAATGCTCGATGCCGTCGAGGCCGCGGCCTCCGGCTTCTACGCCGATGATGCGCACCCCACTGTCGTCGAGGAAGGGATGGAACAGGCCGATAGCGTTGGAACCGCCGCCGACACAAGCGATGATGGTGTCCGGCAGCCGGCCTTCCTGCTCGAGGATCTGGGCGCGCGCCTCGGTGCCGATCACCGACTGGAAGTCGCGCACCAACTCCGGATAGGGGTGCGGGCCGGCGGCGGTGCCGATCAGGTAATAGGTATCCTCGACGTTGGTCACCCAGTCGCGCAGGGCCTCGTTCATGGCGTCCTTCAGCGTGCCGTGGCCGGCCGTCACCGGCCGCACCTCGGCGCCCAGAAGCTTCATGCGAAAGACGTTGGGGCTTTGCCGGGCGACATCGGTCGCGCCCATATAGACGATACAAGGAAGCCCGAAGCGCGCCGCGACCGTGGCGGAAGCGACACCATGCTGGCCGGCACCGGTCTCTGCGATGATCCTCGTCTTGCCCATGCGCTTGGCGAGCAGGATCTGGCCGAGGCAGTTGTTGATCTTGTGCGAGCCGGTGTGGTTCAGGTCCTCGCGCTTGAAATAGACCTTTGCGCCGCCCCCGAGGCCCTTCGCCAAGGACACCTCACGAAGATGCCTGGTCAGGCCTTCGGCGAAATAGAGTTTCGACGGCCGCCCGGCGTAATGCGTCGAGAGATCGGTCAGTTCGGCCTTGAAATCCGGGTCGTTCTTGACCTCGTTCCAGTGCCGCTCCAGTTCGAGGATCAGCGGCATCAGCGTTTCGGCAACGAAACGACCGCCAAAAATGCCGAACATGCCCTGCTCGTCGGGGCCGGTGCGGAAGGAATTCGGTATCGCCGGCTTGTCCATCGCCGATCTCCTGGTCTGAGGTTTGAAGCGTGGTCAGGCGGCGCGGTTGTCGCGTGCTGTCCCGACGGCGCGGAAAAATTGTTCGATCAGCGCCGGTTCCTTGACGCCCGGCGCGCTCTCCACGCCCGAGGAAACATCTATTCCGGGCGGGTTCGCCAGCCGAAAGGCGTCGCCGATATTGCCGGCATTGAGCCCACCGGAAAGCATGTAATCGACGCCGGCGTCAAGGCCAGCCAGAATGCGCCAGTCGAAGGCAAGACCGTTGCCGCCCGGCAATTCCGAACCCTTAGGCGGCTTGGCATCGAACAGGAAGCGGTCGGCAATGCCAATGAAGGGTTTGACCCGCCCGAGATCGGCAGCCTCGCTGACCGGCAGCGCCTTCATCACCGGCAAGCCGTAGCGGGCCTTCACCTCGGCCACCCGCTCGGGGGGCTCGGCGCCGTGAAGCTGCAGCATGTCGGGCTGCATCTTTTCGACGATCTCGTCCAGGAACGCATCGCTGGCGTCGACCGTCACGGCAACCGCCTTGGCCTTGCCGCGCGCCGCTTCGCGCAGGCGGCCGGCTTCCGCCGGCTCGACATAGCGCGGGCTTTTGGCAAAGAAAATGAAGCCGACATGGCTGGCGCCGCCGGCCAATGCCGCGGCCAGTGCCTTGTCGGTCTTCAACCCGCATATCTTGATGTCGAGCGCCATGGCGCGGGATTGGCACGAAACGGCCAAAGAGTCGAGAAAAAGCATCCTGTTTGCCGCCAGCGCGGAACGCGCTACGTTGCTAATGTAAGAGCGGAACGCGCTATCTTGCTAATATAAGAGCGCAACGCTACTTGCTCAGGCACAAAGGCGGGAGAACAAAGATCATGCCGGAAAAGACCGTCGCGGAACTCAGGCAAAAGCTGGCGCAGGCCCATGAGGTCATCGCTCATTTGATGGACAAGACGGCTTTCAACGGCGCCGAGGCGCACCGGGCGCTGGCTTATTTCAGCAACGAGACCTTCGAGAAGGATTTTCTGCCCTGGCCCCGCCATGTCGATGAGGGGTTGCGGCCGGAGGAGTTGAACGCGGCGAATGACGATTGATCGGACAACTACTCGAACGCGATCGCCTGCAGCGCGCCGCCATTGCGCTTGAGCCAATCCTTGCAGCGTTCGGTATCCGGGCAAAGCTGCTCGCATAACTTCCAGAATTTAGGCCCGTGGTTCATCTCCTTGAGATGCGCCACCTCATGCGCGACGAGGTAGTTTATCACCGGCCGCGGCGCCATCATGATGCGCCAGGAAAACGACAGATTGCCGTCCGACGTGCACGACCCCCAGCGGCTCGACGTATCCTTGAAGCGGATCGCCTTGGCGCGCTTGCCGACCGCCGCGCTGTGCTTGGTCACCAGCGCTTCGATCTCGCGCTTGGCTTCGCGCTTGAGGAAATCGGCGATGCGGCGCGGCAGATGCACGCGTTCGCCATGCACGATCATCAGCGGCCCGCGCTCGTCGCGCGACAGCGTGACGGTGCCGCGTTTCGACGGTTCATGGACGATGCGATGCGGCACGCCGCGCACCGGTATCTTGATGCCGGGCCGCACCTGCGGCCGGTTGGGCACTTTGGCTAGCCTTTGCTCCAGCCAGTCCTGATGGCGGTCGAGGAATTTTTCCACCTCGCCGCGCCGCAGCCCCGGCGGCACGGTGATGCGCAAGCCGCGGCCGCCGGAATCGATGCGCAGTGTAAGGCGGCGGGCACGGTCGTTCTCGACGATCTTGAGCGGCAGCGTGCGGCCGGCAACGCAATGCTCGCGCTCCACGACGGGCGTGGGTTTGGGTTTCGTCGGGGTGCGAAAGAAGCCGAAGGACATTCCGGGACGATACGTGATTCGAGGGAAACGACTAGAACAAAAAAGAAACGGCGCCGCTGACGCGACGCCGTTGGATTATCTATCTGCGCACGGGACCTTACTCGTCGAGCAGGCCTGGCGTGGACTTGCCGCTGGATTTGTTGTTCGTCGCCGACCCGGTCGTGGGGGACGTCGACTTGTTGCGATTGGCCATGAAGCGATCGAACTCTTCCTGATCCTTGGCGCGGCGCAACTCGCGGGCATATTCGTCGAACTCGCTCAGCATCTCGTCGAGCTTGCGGCGTTCCTCGGCAAGCCGCTCGAGTTCCTTTTCGCGCCAGTCGTCGAAAGCGACGTTGCCGGTGCGGGCGGAGCCATGACCCCAGCGCGCGGCCTTGTCGGAACCGCGGCGGCAACCGGCGAAGATGCCGTCGGTGGCGCGGTTGACGTCGCGCTTGAAGCCCTCGAGCCGGTCGCCCCAGATGATGTAGGCGAGCATGGCCAAGCCGAGCGGCCAGAACACCATGAACCCGATCACCATCAACGCGATGGTCGCCGGCGTCCAGGCCGGACGGATCAATGCAGATGTGTTCATTTCTCCCAATCCTTCAGTTGGAGGCAGCCAAATCCGGCTGCGTTGAATCGAAATGGGATGGAGAAAACGGCGATTCAAGACAGCGATCGCCAAAACCGGACAAGCGGCTGAAATGATTATCGCTTTTTGAGATTTTCGAGGAAAAGCACGACCAATCCGGCAATCAGCCCCCAGAACGCCGCACCGACGCCGAACAGCGTCAGCCCCGATGCGGTGACGGCGAAGGTGACGGTGGCGGCCATCCGCTCGTCCTCGTCTTTCAAGGCGATCGACAGTGCATTGGCGAGCGGCGCCATCAGCGCCAGGCCGGCGACCAGCGCGATCAGGCTCTGCGGCAATACGGCGAAGATCGCCACCAGCGAGGCGCCGAACAGGGCAAAGACGAGATAGGCCAACGCATAGAACTGCCCGGTCTTCCAGCGCTCGGCCGGATCGGGATGCACGTCGGGCCCGGTGCAGATCGCCGCCGAGATTGCCGCCAGATTGGTGGTCGAGGCGCCGAACGGCGCCGTCAGCAGGGAAAACAGGCCGGTGACGCCGATCAGCGGCCCGGGTTCGGGATGATAGCCGGCTGCCCTCAGCACGGCGAGGCCGGAAAGGTTCTGCGAGGCCATGGTGACGAGGTAGAGCGGCAAGGCGAGGCCGATGATTGCAGTGGCGGTGAACCGCGGCATCACCAGCGTCAAGCTCGAGAGTTCCGGTGCCGGCAGACCGCCGACCCGGCCGGTGAGGAAGGCGGCGAGACCGCCGCCGATCAGCACCAGCAGCACCGACAGCGCCGGGTTGAACAGGCGGATGGCGAAGAACGCCGCAACCAGCGGCAGGATCAGCCGGGGGTCGAGGGGAACGGTCTTGACCGCATTGATGGTGAAGGTGACGACGATGCCGGCCAGCATTCCGGACGCGACGGACGCCGGTATTCTGGCGATCAGCTTGGTCAAGGGCCCGAACAGGCCTGTGGCGATCAGCAGGACCGCGGTGACGACGAAGGCGCCAACCGCCTCACCCATCGAAAAGCCGGTCGACGCGGCGATCAGCGCCACGCCTGGCGTCGACCATGCGGTGATGACCGGCATTTTTGTGCGCCAGGACAGCCACAGGCTCTCGATCGCCATCGCCAGGCAAAGCGCTGTCACCCAGCTTGCCGTCTCGACCTGCGTTGCGCCGACCGCCTTGGCGGCGGCAATGACGATGGCCAGCGTACCGCCGAAGCCGACGATCGCCGCGACGAAGGCGGACACCGGAATGGAAATGCGCATGCCTCTATCCCGCCTGCCGCACCATAGCGTCCACCGTCCGCACCAGCATGTCGAGATCCTGTGGCCGCGACAGGCGGTGATCGCCGTCCGGGATGAGCGACAGCGTGACGTCGTCGGCCGGCAGCAGGCTGACCAGCTTCAACGCATGGCTCGACGGCACGTCGGGATCGGCCAGGCCTTGCAGGATGTGGACCGGACAGTGCGTGTCGATCGGCCCGGTCATCACCCGGTTGTTGCGGCCGTCCTCGATTAGTGCGCGCGTGTAGATGTACGGTTCGGCGGAATAGTCCGACGGCTCTTCGAAGAAGCCCTTTTTCCTGAGGTCGCGCTTCTGCGCCCCGGTCAGCACCGGCTCCACCAGTTCGAACGTGAAATCGGGCGCAGGCGCCAGCAGCACAAGGCCGGCGACGCTGTTCTCGCCCGCCTTGCGCAACTCCTGCACCATGCGCAGCGCGATCCAGGCGCCCATCGACGAACCGGCCAGGATTTGCCTGCCCCGGGTGAAACGGCGGAAAACCGCCAGGCTCTCGCCCAGCCATTTCGAGATGGTGCCGTCGGCAAAGGCACCACTCGATTCGCCGTGGCCGGAATAATCGTGCCGCAGGAAGGCGCGGCCTTCTTTGCGCGTCCATTCCGACAACGTTTCAGCCTTGGTGCCCAGCATGTCGGACTTGTAGCCGCCAAGCCAGACGATGCCGGGCTCGGCACCTGCCGCATGCCTGACGGCGATGCTCGTCCCGTCGACGTCCAGGAAGATCGGGGTGGTGCTCATCGTGTATTCCCTCACGCCGGTCTTTTGGCACAAGCGGGGGTTCAACGAAAAGTGCTCTGCTACTTTCTTCGCTTGGTGCAGAGGAGCATTCATCGGGCAGGTGATTTCCTGAGAATGCTGTGCTATTGACTCCGACCGCGCGCTCACCACATTGCGCGTTCGCAATTCTGAATTGAAGAACCCCTTAACGAAACGGCTCAAGGAGACCACGACCATTCGCAGACCTTTCAAAGCAGCGGCGCCCACCAAGGAAGGCCCGCGCTCCAACCGTGACATCCGGGTCCCCCGGGTCCAGCTAATCGACGCCGAAGGCCAGAACCGCGGCGATGTCTCCATCAACGACGCATTGCTGCTCGCCGAAGAGGCTGGGCTCGACCTGGTCGAGATATCGCCCAATGCAGTGCCGCCCGTCGTAAAGATCCTCGATCTCGGCAAGCTGAAATACGCCAACCAGAAGAAGGCGGCCGAGGCGCGCAAGAACCAGAAGGTCATCGAGATCAAGGAGATCAAGATGCGCCCGAACATCGACAGCCACGACTACGAGACCAAGATGAAGGCTGTCCGGCGTTTTTTCGAGGAAGGCGACAAGGTCAAGCTGACATTGCGCTTCCGCGGTCGGGAGATGGCGCATATGGAACTCGGCATGCAGCTTCTGAACAAGGTTCGCGAGGAAGTGGCGCCCATCGCCAAGGTCGAAGCCGAACCGAAGCTCGAAGGCCGCCAGATGATGATGGTGCTGGCGCCCCGCTAAAGCGCGTTGCGCTTTAGTTCTGTTTTGTGCATGTCGTTGTCGCAAAACCGCTGCGCACTTTTGGGCGACGTGCATAAAATCCGCCTGAATCATGTTGCAAGGCGTCCCGGCGATCGGCGGGGCGCCTGTTTTCTTGGCCAGACGCTGCGATCGCCGGCGAGAGCAAAGACGCTCTGGTTCCCTCGACGATCGGATTCCCGACATGGTCAATGACGTCAAGCATTCGGAAGCCAAATATGGGCTGGGCAGCTACCAGCACACACGCAGGATGGTGCTTGCCGTCGTCGTCGTCGTCCTGTTCGCGATGCTTTTGTTCGGGCAGTCGGTTTTTCCGCCCGATACGCCTGTGCATGAAACGATCGAAATGGTTGGCGTCGTGCTGATCTTTCTCGGCATCGTCGGACGCTTGTGGTCGACGCTCTATATCGGCGGTCGCAAATCCTCCGAAGTGGTGACCGGCGGCCCCTATTCGATCACCCGCAACCCGCTCTATGTCTTCTCTACTTTAGCTGCCGCCGGTGTCGGCGCACAGATCGGCTCGATCACCGCCACGATCGGCTTTGCAGCGCTCTGCGCTGGTGCCTTTTACATCGTTATCCTGCGCGAGGAGAAATTCCTCAAGGAGGTTCTCGGCGCGCCATACCAGGCCTACCTGGCGAAAGTGCCGCGCTTTTTTCCGAAGCTGTCGCTGTACCAGGAAGGCGACACCGGCGGCTTCAAGCCGCGCCTGCTGCGAACCACGCTGCTGGACGGCCTGGTCTTCCTGGTTGCCTTGCCGGCTTTCGAACTGATCGACGGCGCCCAGCAGTCCGGCATATTGCCGGTGCTGTTCCGTCTCCCCTGAGTGCAGTGTTGCTGAGTACAGTGTTGCTCGGTACGGGGTGTTGCGCGCCAGCCCGCTTTGACGTATAGGACCGCCGTTCCCAAAAAACCGCCCGGCAGGGCATGCCGTGGCGGTTTCATTTGCTTTTCGGGCTTTGGTCGGCCTGAAGCGAACAAAAAGCGCATTGGTGCGCATATAAACGGAGTAGCAAAATGCCCAAGATGAAGACCAAGTCGGCCGCCAAGAAGCGGTTCAAGATCACAGGTACGGGTAAAGTTCTGTCGGCTGCGGCCGGCAAACGTCACGGCATGATCAAGCGTTCCAACAAGTTCATTCGAAATGCCCGCGGCACGATGGTTCTGGCTGAACCGGACGGCAAGAAGGTCATCAAGAATTTTCTGCCGAACGGCCTTTAGAGCATTCGGCCTGGACAACGTTTAAGGAGATCATGACATGGCACGCGTAAAGAGAGGCGTCACCTCGCACGCCAAGCACAAGAAGGTCCTGAAAGCCGCCAAGGGTTTTTACGGCCGCCGCAAGAACACCATTCGCATCGCCAAGCAGGCGGTGGAAAAGTCGCTGCAGTACGCCTATCGCGACCGCAAGAATCGCAAGCGTTCGTTCCGCGCGCTGTGGATCCAGCGCATCAATGCGGCGACGCATGAGCATGGCCTGACCTACGGCCGCTTCATCGACGGTCTCAACAAGGCTGGCATCGAGATCGACCGCAAGATCCTGTCGGACATGGCCATCCACGAGCCGCAGGCCTTCGCCGCACTCGTGGCCAAGGCCAAGGTCGCGCTCGAATATCTCAAGAACACCACGCCGAATGCTTTTGAAAGCGCTGTCGCTTAAGACCAGCGCTTCCCAAGCTATTCGACACTGATTTGGGAAACCCGCGCTGGCAGGGCTGGCGCGGGTTTTTCTTTGCTTCCAATCGGATCTGGAACATGAGTGACATGGAAACTCTCGAACATTCCCTGATGGCCGAGATCGCCTCGGCCGCCGACGAGCAGGCGATCGAGGCGGTGCGTGTCTCGGCCCTCGGCAAGAAGGGCTCGGTTTCCGAGATGCTGAAGACGCTTGGCTCGATGAGCGCCGAGGAGCGCCAGGTCAAGGGCCCGGCGATCAACGGCCTCAAGAACCGCGTCACCGAGGCGCTTTCTGTTCGCCGCGCCGAGCTGAAGGACGCGGCGATTATGGCGCGTCTCGCCGCCGAGAAGGTTGATGTGACGCTGCCGGTCAGACAATCGCCGGCCGAGCGCGGCCGCATCCATCCGATCAGCCAGGTCATCGACGAGATCGCGGCGATCTTCGGCGATCTCGGCTTTGCCATCGCCGAAGGCCCCGACATCGAGACCGACTATTATAATTTCACCTCGCTGAACTTCCCGGAAGGCCACCCGGCGCGCGAGATGCACGACACCTTCTTTTTCCAGCCGGACGCGCAGGGCGAACGCAAGCTTTTGCGCACCCACACCTCGCCGGTGCAGATACGCACCATGGAGATGCAGAAGCCGCCGATCCGCATCGTCATCCCCGGCAAGACCTACCGGCAGGATTCCGATGCCACCCACTCGCCGATGTTCCATCAGGTCGAGGGGCTGGTGATCGACAAGTCGGCCAACGTCGCCAACATGAAATGGGTGCTGGAGGAGTTCTGCAAGGCCTTCTTCGAGGTGCCGAGCGTGAAGATGCGCTTCCGGCCGTCCTTCTTCCCGTTCACCGAGCCCAGCCTCGAGGTCGATATCCAGTGCGACCGTTCGCGGCCGGGCGAGGTGCGGTTCGGCGAAGGCTCCGACTGGATGGAGATCCTCGGCTGCGGCATGGTGCACCCCAATGTGCTCCGTTACGGTGGCCTCGATCCTGACGAATACCAGGGCTTCGCCTGGGGCATGGGCATCGACCGCATCGCCATGCTGAAATACGGCATGCCGGATCTGCGCGCCTTCTTCGACGCCGATGTCCGCTGGCTTTCGCATTACGGTTTTAGGCCGCTCGACATGCCGACGCTGTTCGGGGGCTTGAGCGCGTGACGAGCGGGCCGCAGCAAATCCGCGGGCAACTGGTCTTCCTGCACATGTCCGACGCGCGGCCGCATAGCTTCAAGTGCAACGTGCCCAGACCAGTCAGCCTGCAAAGACCAGTCAGCCTGCAAAGACCAGACGGAACACAGTCATGAAACTCACCCTCTCCTGGCTCAAGGATCATCTCGAGACCGACGCCTCGCTGGCGGAGATCGTCGAGCGTCTCACCTCGGTCGGCCTTGAGGTCGAGCATGTCGACGACCGGGCGAGCCTGGCCCCCTTCGTCATCGCCAAGGTGGTGACGGCGGTGCAGCACCCAGATGCCGACCGGCTTCGCGTGCTGACCGTCGACACAGGCGACGGCAAGCCACCTGTGCAGGTCGTGTGTGGAGCGCCGAACGCCCGCGCCGGCCTGATCGGCGCCTTTGCAGCACCGGGCACCTATATCCCCGGCATCGACGTGACGCTGACCGTCGGCAAGATCCGCGGCGTTGAAAGCCACGGCATGATGTGCTCCGAACGTGAGCTCGAATTATCCGAAGAGCATGACGGCATCATCGACCTGCCCGCCGATGCGCCGGTCGGCACCAGCTTCGCCGCCTATGCCCATCTCGACGACCCACTGATCGAGATCAATCTGACGCCGAACCGGCCGGATGCGACCAGCGTCCATGGCATCGCCCGCGATCTGGCGGCGAGCGGACTCGGCCGGCTTAAGAGCGCGCCGGTCGAGGCGATCCCCAGCGAGGGCGAGACGCCGGTCAAGGTGACAATCGAAGCGCCGGAGCTCTGCCCCGGCTTTGCGCTGCGCCTGGTGCGCGGCGTGAAGAACGGGCCGTCGCCGAAATGGCTGCAGCAAAGGCTGATCGCCATCGGTCTGAGGCCAATCAGCGCGCTGGTCGACATCACCAATTACGTGACCTTCGACCGCGGCCGGCCCTTGCATGTGTTCGACGCGAACAAGGTCGCCGGCAACCTCGTCGTGCGCCGGGCACGTGACGGTGAGAAGGTGCTAGCGCTCGACGGCCGCGAATACACGCTGACGCCTGATATGTGCGTGATAGCCGACCAGGACAGCGTCGAATCGATCGCCGGCATCATGGGCGGCGAGCATTCCGGCTGCGACGAGAACACGTCAGACGTGCTGATCGAATCGGCCCTTTGGGACCCGATCACCACCGCCCGCACCGGCCGCACGCTCGGCATCATCAGCGATGCACGCTACCGCTTCGAGCGTGGCGTCGACCCGGAAATGATGGTTCCCGGCGTGGAGCTGGCAACGAAGCTGGTGCTCGATTTCTGCGGCGGCACGCCGGCGCAAACCGAGGTCGTCGGCTATGCCGGCCATCGGCCGAAGATCGTCTCGTTCCCTTTGTCGGAAGTGAGGCGGCTGACCGGCATCGAAGTGCCGCGCTCGACGAGCCTCGACATTCTTGTCCGCCTCGGCTTCAGGCCGGAGGGCACGGGCGATGTCGTCAATGTAGCGGTCCCGTCCTGGCGACCGGATGTCGACGGCAAGGCCGACCTGGTCGAGGAGGTCATGCGCATCCACGGCGTCGACAATATCGCGCCGCAGCCGCTTGGTTCGCACGATGCGGTCAACGCCAAGATCCTGACCGTGCTGCAGATCCGCACCCGCGCCGCCAAGCGGGCGCTTGCCGTGCGCGGCATGATGGAGGCCGTCACCTGGTCGTTCATTCCGGCAAAACACGCCGAATTGTTCGGCGGCGGCCAGCAGGCGCTAAAGCTTGCCAACCCGATCGCGGCCGATATGTCGGATATGCGGCCGTCGCTGCTCCCGGGGCTGATCGCGGCAGCGCAACGCAATGCCGACAAGGGCATCGGCGATGTCGCGCTGTTCGAAGTGTCGGGCACTTACGAGGGCGACGGCGCCGACCAGCAGCGGCGCGTTGCCGCCGGCGTGCGGCGCGGCACCGCCAAGCTCGAGGGCTCCGGCCGCCATTGGGCCGGCAACGCCGGCGCCGTCGGCGTCTTCGATGCCAAGGCCGATGCGATCGCAGCACTCGAAGCCTGCGGCGCGCCGGTCGAGCGGCTGCAGATCGAGGCCGGCGGCCCGGCCTGGTATCATCCCGGCCGCTCCGGCACGATCAAGCTCGGGCCGAAGGTCGTGCTCGGCACATTCGGCGAATTCCACCCGAAGTCGCTGGAAGGGCTTGACGTCTCCGGCCCGCTCTGCGGCTTCGAAGTATTCATTGATGCGGTGCCCGAGCCGAAGGCCAAGCCGACGCGGACAAAGCCAAGGCTCGATCTGTCCGCCTTCCAGGCGGTCAAGCGCGACTTCGCCTTCGTCGTCGACAAGGCGGTCGAAGCCGGCACACTCGTTCGCGCCGCCCTAGCCGCCGACAGGAAGCTGATTTCCGGCGTCTCGGTGTTCGACGTTTTCGAGGGTACCGCCCTCGGCGCGGCGAAGAAATCGATCGCCATCGAGGTGTCGATCCAGCCGGTCGAAAAGACGCTGACCGACGAGGATTTCGAGGCGCTGGCCAAGCGCATCGTCGAGAATGTG
Source organism: Mesorhizobium sp. M1334 (assembly GCF_040317995.1). NCBI lineage: Bacteria > Pseudomonadati > Pseudomonadota > Alphaproteobacteria > Hyphomicrobiales > Phyllobacteriaceae > Mesorhizobium > Mesorhizobium sp. M1334. The sequence continues at coordinate 32,867 of NZ_JAMYLM010000026.1, read as the reverse complement.
CACAAGCAGACCGGCGGCGTGCTGCGCGGATAGCTGGATGAAATTGACCTCGCTCGAAATGTTTTTCGTTCGGGAGTTCTGTCGTTTCGCGGGCATTTCTTCTGACATAGCAAGCGGGCTGAAAGTCAAAGACCGCACCCGCGATCCTGTAGGGTTCATGACCACAATCGTTGCCTCATCGGTTCCCCCGGAATTGCGCTTTGAGAGTCGAGTGTTCAGTTCGCTTCGGGTAGCGTGCGTTGGACCTGACCAGCTTCTTTGCGGCATGGTGCTGTTCTTCGATGAGATTGAAGGAAAGCTAGATGCGATCGAAGGCTTTGTGTATGGCGAAGAATGGCCGTCAATCGAGGAGCCAGTCTTCTGGTCCGAGACCGACCGAACAATGAGCCTTGGGCGGGAGGGAAACTAGCCTGCAGAAATGGGCGTCACGACGCCCTTTCCGATAATTGCAGAACGGATGGCGCGCTGAGGATCTAGAGGGGTTGCCGGCAGGTGACGAATCGCCCTCCAAAGGGCGATGGACCATCTGCGCTATTCAGGGCTGCCCTTCGAGGAACAGCGTGCAGTCTTTCTCGATATCGTTTCGTCCGATCCGCTGATCGGCGAGACGCTGTCGCGGGTGCGCACGCTCGACCTCCCCGACTGGCTGGTCGTCTCCGGCGCGCTTTACAACAGCGTCTGGAATCATCTGACCGGAAAGCCCTCGGGGTACGGCATCAAAGATGTCGACCTGTTCTATTTCGATGAGAGCGATCTGTCCTACGAGGCCGAGGATTTGGTCATTCGTTGTGCAGCGGAGCATTTCGAAGGGCTGAAGCTGCCGGTCGAGGTGCGCAATCAGGCACGGGTGCATCTGTGGTATCCGAGCAGGTTCGGGCAGGAATGCCCGCGTTATATGAGCGCTAGCGAATCGGTCAGCTATTTTGCGTCGAAGACGCATGCAGTCGGCGTGCGCTACGATGCCGAGGGGCGCCTCGATCTGGTGGCGCCGTTCGGGCTCGACGACATTTTTTCGTTCCGCATCACACCTAACAGGGTGCTGGATAATCAGCGGACCCATGAGATGAAGGGCAGGCGGGCACAGGAGTGCTGGCCGGAGATTACTGTCGTGCCTTGGTAGAATGTCGGCGCGAGGCACCTGCCCTGCCGGGCATCTCCCGCAAGAAGGGAGATTGGCAGTTCCATCGGCCTGCCCGCCCTTCCGGCGCCGGTGATTGGCGAAAGCCGAGGTGACGTCCAATTTCCCTCCTTGAGGGGGAGATGTCCGGCAGGACGGAGGTCGCGCCAATTTCTCGCGATTATTTTGCACCGCTGCGGCATTCGAAACGGGGTGCCGAAACGCCCCGTTTCGATTGCGCTGTCGATTGCAGTTCACCCGTCGACCAGGGCCAGCAGCTCCTCGGTGTAGCGCTTGCCGACAACCTTGTCCGGCGACAGGGCGTCGCTGATGGCTGCTACCTCGGCCTGGGTCAGCACGATATCGGCTGCCGCCGTATTCTGTTCGAGATGTCGGATCTTGCGGGCACCAGGGATCGGCACAATGAAATCGCCCTGATGCAGCACCCAGGCGAGCGCCAGCTGCGCCGGCGCCACGTCCTTCTCGGCGGCCATATTTTCCAGCACGGCGACGACCGCCGCATTGGCCGCCATGGCGTCGGCCTGGAAGCGCGGCAAACCCCGGCGCCAGTCGTCGGCGCCGAGAACATCGGGCCTGGCGATCGTGCCGGTGAGCAGGCCGCGGCCGAGCGGGCTATAGGGGACAAAGCCGATGCCGAGCTCGCGGCAGACGTCAAACACCTCCTCCTCCGGATCGCGGCTCCACAACGAATATTCACTCTGCACCGCGGCGATCGGATGCACGGCATGCGCCCGGCGGATGGTCGCCGCACTCGCTTCCGACAGGCCGAGGGCCCGCACCTTGCCCTCGCGTACAAGCTCGGCCATGGCGCCGACCGTATCCTCGATCGGCACGCTGGGATCGACGCGGTGCTGGTAGTAGAGATCGATGATCTCGGTATCCAGCCGCTTCAACGACGCTTCGGCCACCGCCTTGACATGCTCCGGGCGGCTGTCGACGCCGGCCATGCGCTCGGTGCCGCTGCCTTCTTCGAGGATCTTGAAGCCAAATTTGGTCGCGATCGTCACATGATCACGCACCGGCTTCAGCGCCTTGCCGACCAGGATCTCGTTCTCGTAGGGGCCATAGACCTCGGCGGTGTCGAAGAAATTGACCCCGATCTCAACGGCGTGGCGCAGCGTGGCAATCGCCTCCGCCTCCGGCTGGCCACCATAGGCAAAGCTCATCCCCATGCAGCCGAGGCCGACTGGGTAGACGTCGAGTTCATTGCCGAGCTTGCGGGTTTGCATCACGTGTCTCCTTGTTGTGATGGTTGTGATGCCACAGAGATACCGTCTTGCGCAGCGTTCGATAATCGCCTCTTATTTGCACGGGCTGTTCCCAAAAATAGATCAATGAAGCGAACACATCTTTCACAGCTTGCCGTGCTGGCAACGGTCGCCCAATGCGGCAGTTTTCGCGGCGCCGCCAAGGAACTGGCAATCGCGCCGTCGGCGGTCAGCCACGCGGTGTCCAGCCTGGAAGCGCGCCTCGGCGTGCGCCTTCTGGCGCGCAGCACGCGCAGCGTCGCTCCGACCGAGGAGGGCGCGCAACTGCTCGAGCGCCTCAGGCCGGCGCTGTCGGAAATCGACCTGGCGCTGGAATCGGCGATCGAGGCGCGCGACCGGCCGGCGGGCAATCTCAGGCTGACCGTGCCGCGCACCGCCGCCCACCTGGCGCTGACGCCAAGGCTCGGCGCCTTTGCGGCTGCCTATCCCGACATCGTGCTGGAGATCGTCATCGATGACCGCTTCACCGATGTGGTCGAGGGCGGCTTCGATGCCGGTGTGCGGCTGGGCGAGAGCCTGCAGCGCGACATGATCGCAGTGCGCATCGGGCCGAACCTTCGCGGCGCGGTGGTCGGCACGCCATCTTACTTCGAGACCAGGCCCAAGCCGCAGCATCCGCGCGATCTCGCCGCTCACCGCTGCATCCGCTTCCGCTTCTCCAGCGGCACCATCTATCGCTGGGAATTCGAGAAAAACGGCGAGGAGATCGAAATCCCGGTGCAAGGGCCATTGATCCTCGACGAGGACCATCTGATTGCCAATGCTGCGGTTGACGGCGCCGGGCTCGCCTTCGTGTTCGAGGACTATGTCCGCGACCCGCTCGCCGCCGGCAAGCTCGTTCGCGTGCTGGAGGACTGGTGCCCGCCCTTCGATGGTTTTTTCGTCTATTATCCGAGCCGACGCCAGATGCGGCCGGCGCTCAGGGCCTTTGTCGATTTCTTCAAAGTGAGTACATAGTGGCACCGTCGAAACAGCGGAGGGCAATCTATTTCGGCGTGAATGCTCGTCTTACGGCCGTTGGCACCGGCAATTAGTCGTCTCCAAACATAAGTGGAAACCGCCTTTCCGGGATGGAAGAAAGCCGACCTGGCATTCGTTCACAGACCATGTCAGCACTACCCAAACACCAGCCGACCGGCTACGGCTGGACAGCAATCATCCTTCACTGGCTGATCGCGGCGCTCTTTATCGGCCAGTTCGTGCTCGGCTTCGTCATGGTGCGGCTGTCCAGCCAGCGCACCGCCTTCGAGCTGATTCAGCTGCATAAATCCTTCGGTTTCCTGCTGCTTGGGCTGGTCATCCTGCGCATCGCCTGGCGCCTTGGCAGACCGGCCCCGCCGCTGCCGCGCTCAGTCGGCCCTTTCGAGCGCCGCATGGCGCCGCTTGTCCATCTTGCGCTTTATGCTTTTCAGCTCGCTCTGCCGCTGTCCGGCTGGGCACTGGTCTCGGTCTCGGTGCTGGAGATCCCGAGCGTGCCGTTCAATCTGTTCGTCATGCCCAATCTGCCGCTTGGTGAATCGGACATGGCAGAAAGCTTCTGGGCAGCGACGCACTGGTATCTCGCTTATGCCGGCATCGGACTTGTCGCTTTGCATCTCGCCGCTGCGCTGCGTCATCATTTCTGGCTGAGGGATACCGTGCTGACGCGCATGATCACGGCTTCGTCACATCGCGAGACGGAATAGAGCGGGCGGCTCATTCGTTCATGGGGCGAGGACGCAAGAAAGCGTTGCCTGCCAAGAGGACCATTTCCATGTACGCGCGCATCTTCGGATTTGCGGCAGCCGCCGCTTGTTTTGCCATGGCTGTTTTCGCCGCCGTTGCCCTTGGCGAGGCGGCCGGCAGCTACACGATCAGCCCAGGGAGTTCCAGCATCCACTTCTCCATCGCCAAGCTCGGCGGCGGCGGGCTCGACGGTGCCTTCTCCCGCTTCAAGGGCAATATCCTTATCGACAACAGCGATGTCGGCCGGTCCCAGGTCAATTTCACCATCTTCCCCGAAAGCGTCGGTACCGGCCAAAGTCGCATCGATGCCTTTCTCCGCTCGGACGCGGTTTTCGACGCGACCAACAATCCGGAGATCCAGTTCCGTTCGACCAGCGTCAAACGCACCGGCGACACGTCGGCCCTTGTCACCGGCCAGCTGACGGCGCGCGGCAAGACCTTTCAGGAAAAGTTCACGGCCGAGCTCGGCGGCCTCAAGGCGGGCACGATAAAGTTCCACGTCACAGGCAAGGTGTTGCGGTCGCGCTATGGCATGGATGTCGGCACGCCGATTTATTCCAACGTCGTCGAATTCAATATGACGCTGACGGGTAGAAGGGGTTGAGCGGTTCTTCCTGCGATTTCACCGTCGCTGCAGGACCTGGGTTCCTCTCCCCACTTCGTGGGACGAGGAACCACGCTCCCGCATTGGCTTTTCCGCCGATTTCAGGCAAACCTCCAGGCCTGCAATCGAGAGGAGAAATCTGATGTTCCGATGGGGTGTTTTGTCGACGGCCAAAATCGGCCGCGAGCAGCTTTTGCCGGCAATCGTCGAGGCGGAGAACAGCGTGCTGTCGGCGATCGCCAGCCGCGATCTGTCGAAAGCACGGGCGCTGGGCGAACGCTTCGGCGCGCGCCACGCTTTCGGCTCCTATGAGGAGCTGCTCGCCTCCAGCGACATCGACGGCGTCTACATTCCGCTGCCGACCTCGCAGCATGTCGAATGGACAGCCAAGGCGATCGAGGCCGGCAAGCATGTTCTGGTCGAAAAGCCACTGGCTCTCGACGCCAAGGACATTCCGCCACTGATCAAGCTGCGCGATGCCAGGAAGGTGCTGGTCTGCGAAGCCTTCATGGTCGTCTACCATCCGCAATGGATCAAGGTGCGCGAGCTGATCGCCAACGGCGCCATCGGCCGGCTGCGCCATGTCCAGGGCGCGTTCTCCTATTACAATGTCGACCCCAACAACATGCGCAACAAGCTCGATCTCGGCGGCGGCGCGCTGCCCGACATCGGCGTCTATCCGACGGTATCGACGCGCTTTTCGACCGGCAAGGAGCCGCTGCGCGTCCAGGCGAGGATCGAGCGCGACAAGACATTCGGCACCGACATCTATTCCTCGATCCGCGCCGATTTCGGCGACTTCGAGTTGTCGTTTTACCTGTCGACACAGATGGCGGCACGCCAGGTGATGGTCTTTCACGGTGAGAAGGGCTTCATCGAGGTGTTCTCACCGTTTAATGCCGGACTCTACGACCATCACCGTGTCGAACTGCACAACCAGAACCACAGCGAGGCGCAGGTCTTCCGCTTTCCCGGCACGCAACAGTACCGGCTGGAAGTCGAGGCCTTCGCGCGGGCGGCACAGGGTGGCAAGGATCGTGTCTTCACCCTGGAAGAATCGGTGCTCAACCAGAAGGTCATCGATGCCATCTTCCGCGCCGGCGAGAAGGAAGGCTGGGAGGCAGTCTAGGCCGGCCGTGATCCTGCAACGGGCCGGTTTTTTGGACGAGATCTTGGCCAAATAGATGCCCGACGATGCGGATGTGATCATCGTCGGCGCCGGCCTTGCCGGCTTTGTCGCGGCCGCCGAACTGACTGCGGCCGGCAAAGGCCGTCGAGCAGGAGCCGGAGCAGTCGCTTGGCGGCCAGGCATTCTGGTCGCTCGGCGGCATCTTCCTCGGTGGGGTGAACAAGCCCCGCCGGCGCCGTTGCGCCAAGGTGGCGGTCGCACCGAACGGCCAACTTTCCCTCTGAGCATTTTGCAGCCAAATGGAATCATTCGGCGCCCGCATAAATGCGGCAAAACAGATAGTTAGAGCCGGTTACCGGTTCCAGGAGAACCGCTCTAGGCGAAGGGCTGCAAATTGACGTCCCGAAGCTTGGAACCGGCAAGCAAAGCCTCGAGCACCTGCTTCTTGAGAAACAGGCACTGCGAACGGGCAAGTTTGACGATGCCGGAAACGTCGCCTGCCTCGCAGGCAAGAACCAGTTCCTTTTGCTGGGCGATGATCAACTGGGTGAAGTCGCGGGATTTGAACCCAAGGTGGAGAACCCGCGCCGACTGGTCGAGTATCTGGTCCAGTAGATGCGCCAGTCGTAAATTTCCCGAGAGCCCCGCAAGGGCCAGACGAAACGCACGATCCGCCGCCAGGAATGCAACATGACTACGCAACGTCTCCGGCTTCAGCACTTTTTTCGCTGCCAGCCCGATGTCCTCCAGCCCGCGCTCGGTAATGTTCGATGCCGCCACCCTGAACACTTCCGGTTCGATCAAGCTGCGGACATCGAAGATCTCGTTGACGTCCCGCAGGCTGAGCGTTGCAACGACGTAGCCGCGGCGCGGCTCGCTCCTGACCAGACCTTCCTGCATCAGACGGGCCAACGCCGCGCGGATGGTTGCCTTTTTGATCTGGTATCGATCGCCGATCTGTTTTTCGGTCAGCGCTTCGCCGGGGCGCAGCACGCAGGCAATGATGTCGTTCCTCAGCTGCTCATATGCCTGTTCCCTGCGAAGGACGTCGGCGGCTGACAGTGCTGTCGCCTCGACCGTGGCCGGCCTTGCCGGTTCGGCGGTCAACTTCGTCGTTTTCATATTTTGTCCGTTTGGCTGTCCGGTTGACGCTGGCATCGGCATTCGCTAGCGTGAGCACCTCAGGTTGAAAATCTGAGCATCTCAGGGAGGATAACTGATATGCCTTTACCCGCCAACTCGCCTCTCTACGCTGTTGCCGATGATATCGTCAATGCCGCGAAGGGGCCAGATCCCCTCGAAGCGGTAAGGACGGTCCTGGGCGATTACATCAACCGTTTTCACGCATCGGGAACACTCGCTCACGAAGAAGACGACGACGAGGTTCTTTTGCATGCCAGCCCGAACCTGACGATCTATCACATCACGTTGTCGCCCGGCCTGCAGTACCCGCCCCACAACCACCTGATGGATGCCTTGATCGGCATCTACAAGGGCAGCGAGACGAACTTCATCTATCCCGTTGCCGGCAGCGAACTCGATGTTCCCGAAAGGCAGGACATCGCAGCGCCTGCCGTCGTGCACATGGCGTCAAATACCGTGCATGCGGTTGCGAATACGGGCAGCGCGCGATCCGGTGCGCTGCATGTCTATCTCGGCGATCTCACACGAACCCACCGGCAGCTGTGGAGCCCGGACAGCAACCAGGCCGAACCGTTTGACAATGATCGCTACCTGGCTGGCGCACGGCCCATTCAGCAGTCCGGGCACGAATGAGCAGAGGCGTCACGGGGCGGCGAAATTGGCCGTGATCAGCGAACCCGTCGGAATCGCGTCACACTTGTCACTCTCGCCAATCCGCTATCGCCCCTATCCTGGCTCATGACCGATCAGCAACACGTCGCGCCGGGAATGGTGCGACAACAGACCAGCAAGGGAGATGCACAATGACGGCACATCAGAATGGCACAGGCGAGCAGACGACGCGGCTCGCGATGAAGACACCACCGGTCGTTTCGCCTGATGCGTGGGAGGCCGCGCGCCAGCAGTTGCTCGTGAAGGAGAAAACCGTGACCCGGGCTCGCGACGCCTTGGCCGCCGAGCGTCGGCGGATGCCGTGGATGGCGGTGGAGAAGGCCTATACGTTCGAGGGCCCCAACGGAAAGGTGAGCCTGCTCGACCTGTTCGAGGGCCGCCGTCAGCTGATCGTCTACCGCGCTTTCTTCGAGCCCGGCGTATTCGGCTGGCCCGATCACGCTTGCCGCGGCTGCTCGCTGGGGGCAGACCAGGTCGGCAATCTTGCCCATCTGAACGCCCGCGACACCACGCTTGCCTACGCCTCGCGCGCACCGCAGGCCGACATTGCGCGGCTGAAGGCGCGGATGGACTGGAAGATGCCCTGGTACACCATCACCGACAGCTTCGATGCCGATTTCGGCGTTGACGAGTGGCACGGCCATAACGTGTTCATCCGCGATGGCGATCGCGTGTTCCGTACCTACTTCATCAACAACCGCGGCGACGAGGCGATGGGGACCGTATGGAGCTATCTCGACCTGTCGCCGCTCGGCCGCCAGGAGGTTTGGGAGGATTCGCCCGAAGGCTATCCGCAGACGCCGACGTACAAGTGGTGGAACTGGCACGACAATTATGGCGCCGAAACCGTTCCCGACAAAAAGTGGGTCGAGGTGTCGGACGCCGGAGAGGCCGCGTTCCGGAACCGCACCGAATAGAACGTTTGGCGTCGCGGAAATGCGGCTAGGACAATTGGAGGAGCGGGATGCACGTTCATTCGACGCATCCCGCTCGTTATGCAGGACTATGGCCATGAGCGAGATTCATGCAGGCGGATCCACCGCCGATGCGAGCCCGGCCGGCCTTGGCGCAGCCGATTGGCTGTCCTTTGCGGCCGCGCCGGCCTTCGCAACCATGGCGCTGCTGACGTTTCTTGGCGGAGCGCCGGATATGATGTGCTCGACCGGGCAAGATGCGTCGCCGCTGGGCGGCATGGTCCCGATGTACCTGCTGATGAGCGCCTTTCATTTGGGACCTTGGTTGAGGCGGGTCTCCGGCCGACGCCGCCGCAAGTAGAGCTATAGCGGCCGATAAAGGCCCTTCGCGGTGAGGAGGACAGCCCTCACCAGATCCATTCGCCCTTCCCAAGTACCGTCACGGCATCGACAATCCGGGTAAAGCTCGAGCGGGCGCGGCCGGCCGTGTGCCTGGCTCTGAGATAGCCGTGCACCAGCCCCGGCTCCTCGAGCCACCAGGCACGTCCGCCTGCGGCAACGACGCGGTCGCGATAGGCTTCGCCGTCCGACGACAACGGGTCGCATTCGGCGGTGATCACGACGGTAGGCGGCAGATAGGCGAAATCGGCGTCGGCGAGCGGAGACAAAGTGATGTCGCCTGTAGCGTCCACTCCGCCAGTCCGGATGTTTTTATAGAACTCCAGGTCGCGCATCGTCAGCATTGGCGCTTCGGCATGCGTGACATAGGAACCGAGTGAACGATCGCCACCAAGGCCAGGATAGATCAGCACCTGGCCGACCGGCTTTGTCACGTGGCCACGCGTCGCATGACTGACGGCACAGGCGAGATTGCCGCCGGCGCTGTCGCCGCAGAGCAGGACGGGGCATTCGTAAGTGGCGGTGGCCCATTCGAAGGCGCCCATCGCATCGTCGAAGGCGGCCGGGTGCAGATGTTCCGGCGCCAGCCGGTAGTCGACCGAGACCACCTCATAGCCGGTGCGGGCGCAAAGCTCGGCGCAGACATCGTCGTGGCTGTCGAGCCCGCCGAGGATGTAGCCGCCGCCATGGACATAGAGCACCATCGCAGAGGCGTTCGGCGCCGCGCTGCGATAAATGCGGATCGGGACGTCGTGCGCTGGCGCGGCAATGACGGTGGTTTCAGCCGTCACGCCATCCGGATAGCCGGCAGAGAATTCGCGGCACATCCGGTCGTAGATCGCGCGCTGCTCGGCGATCGTGTAGTCGATCGTATCCGGCGGATAATACGAATTGGTCCGCTCGATGAACGCCCAGGTCTCGGCGTCGATGAGTTTCTTGTAGTTGGTCATGGGAACGGAACGGATAGTGACGAATCCGCCTGAACACCCTCCTCTGGGACGGAACGCCGTCGTTCCAGGGACACTCACTATCTGCCCTTCCACACCGGATCGCGCTTTTCGGCAAAGGCGCGAAAACCCTCGAGATTGTCCTCCGAGCCGTAGAGCGCGTCAACCGTCGGCAGTTGCCGGCGCGTCACCCGGTTCATGGCATCCTGGAAGGTCAGCGATTCTGCGACCCGGGCCGTTTCCTTGATCGCGGCGAAGACCAGCGGCGGGCCGCTGGCGAGCAGCCGGGCGATCTCCCAGACGCGGTCCTCCAGTCTTTCCTTGGGCAGCACCTCGTTGACCAGGCCCCAGCGATGCGCCTCGGCGACATCCATCCAGCGGCCCGTGAACAAAAGGTCCATGGCGACGTGATAAGGGATGCGCTTCGGCAGCTTGATCGTTGCCGCATCGGCCAGCGTGCCGGCGCGGATTTCGGGCAGCGCGAAGGAGGAGTGGTCCGACGCGTAGATGAGGTCGCAGGACAGCGCCAGCTCGAAGCCGCCGCCGACCGCCATGCCGTTGACGCAGGCGATCACCGGCTTGTTGAGGTCGCGCAATTCCTGCAGCCCGCCGAAGCCACCGACGCCATAGTCGCCGTCGACGGCATCGCCGCCAGCCGCTGCCTTAAGGTCCCAGCCGGCGCTGAAAAACTTGTCGCCGGCGGTCTTGACGATGGCGACGCGCAGGTCGGGATCGTCGCGAAACCCCTTGAACGTCTCGCCCATCAGCCGCGACGTCTTCAGGTCGATGGCATTGGCCTTGGGCCGGTCGAGCATGACTTCGAGGATCGTGCCCTCGCGGCGGGTGGTGATGACGTCAGACATTTTTGTTCTCTCCCAGCACCAGCAGCGCGTCGGCGATCCAGGCGCCCTTGCTCTCGGTGCAGACGATCAGAGGATTGATGTCGAGCTCCTCGATCTCGCCGGCATTTTGCTGCACGAAAGCAGCAATGCCCGATATCGCATCGATTGCAGCTGCGACATCGGCCTTCGGCCGACCGCGATAACCGTCGAGCAGCGGGAACAGCTTCAACCCGCGCAAAGCGGCCTCGATGTCATCACGGGTCGCCGGCAGCATCAGTGTGACGCTGTCGCGCAACAGCTCGACCAGCACGCCGCCGGTGCCGAGCGTCATCACCGCGCCGAACATCGGGTCGCGAGTGAAGCCGACCAGCAGCTCGGCGACGCCGTCGCGCACCATGCGCTCGACATAAAGGCCGGTGCCGAGCGGGCCGAGATCATGGGCGGCGGTGCTGACCGATTCGGCATCCCTGAGGTTGAGCCGGACCGCGTCGAGCTCGGACTTGTGGATGACGCCAAGAGCCTTCAGCGCCACCGGGAAGCCGAGCGCCATCGAGGAGATCACAGCTTCGACCGCATTGCCGGCGCGCTCGCCCTTCGGCACGGGGAGCCCGGCCTCGATGAGCCGCGCCTTCGCCTCGGCCTCGTCCGGCGTGACATGGTCGCCGGCCGGCGCGCCGGACGCGGAAGTGTCGATCGGCTGCGCCTGCGGCTCGCGCCACGCCCAGCCGATGAAGGCTGCCGCCTGGGCGGCGTCCATGGCCTCGGAAATGCCGAACAGCGGCACCATGCCCCGCGCCATCAGGCCGGCAGTGTATTCCTCGGGCAGGTTTTCCGGCAACGAGGAGACGATCGCGCCCTGCGCGCTGTTGGTCTTCAGCGCCGATTCGAAGGCGCGCAGCGTCGCCCACCAGTCCGTGTCCGAGCAGCGGTCGGGACGCGGAAAGTCGAGCACCAGCATATTGAGGTCGAAGCCGCCAGACACCATGGCGGTGAAGGTGGCGGTCATCGCCGGTTCGTTGTTCCAGATGAAGGTGTGATAGTCGAGCGGGTTGGCCACCGCGACCAGCGGCCCGAGCGTCGATTTGACCCGCGCGCGGTGCTCGGGGGTGAGTGGCGGAAACGTCACCCAGCGGCCTTCGGCGCTGTCGGCCATGACCGACGCCTCGCCGCCCGAGCAGCTCATCGATGACAGCCGGTAGCCGGGCAGGGGGCCGGTGACGTGCAGCAGCTTGAGCGCCTCGATGAAGGCGGGAATTGAATCGATCCGGGCGATGCCGAGCCGCCTCAGGAAGGCGCCGGACGCCGCGTCCGAGCCGGCCAGCGACGCGGTATGCGAGACGGTCGCCTGCCGCGCCTGCTCGGAGCGGCCGACCTTCATGGCGATAACAGGCTTCTTCAGCTCGCGTGCCCGTGCCGCCAGCCTTTCGAAGCCGGCTACCGAATCGAAGGCCTCGATATGCAGGCCGAGCGCGGTGACGCGGTCGTCCTCGATCAGGCCGAGCGCCATTTCGGAAAGCCCGGTCTGCGCCTGGTTGCCGGCGGTCATCAGAAAGGCGATCGGCAGGCCGCGTTTCTGCATCGTCATGTTGATGGCGATGTTCGACGACTGGGTGATGATGGCAACGCCGCGACCGCCTTCCGGCAGCCTGATGCCGCCATGCTGGTCGGGCCACAAAAGCGCGCCGTCGGCGTAATTGATCAGCCCATAGCAGTTCGGCCCGATGATCGGCATTTGGCCGGCCGCCTCGACCAGTTCGGCCTGCAGCCGCTCGCCGTCCTCGTCATAGGCCTCGGTTTCGAGAAAGCCGGCGGCGAAGCAGACCGCACCGCCGGCGCCGCGCTCCGCCAGCGCCTTGACCACTTCGATGGTCAAGTGCCGGTTGACGCCGACGAAAGCGGCATCCGGCGCACCGGGCAATTCGGCCACCGAGCGATAGGCCTTGCGGCCGGCGACCTCGTCCTTGCTCGGATGCACCGGCCAGATCTCGCCGGCAAAGCCCATTTTGATCGATTGCGCGACGACGGCCGCCGCCTGCGCACCACCGAAGACGGCGATCGATTTCGGCCGCAAAAGACGTTCAAGCCTGTGCATTGTCATCTTTTCGTCTGAGCATGATCTTTTCCAAAGACCGGATTCCACTTTTTGGGGTCATGCTCTAGGCCCCGAACGGGCGCAGCAGCGCGCGCGAGATGATGTGGCGCTGGATTTCCGAGGTGCCTTCCCAGATGCGCTCGACGCGGGCGTCGCGCCAGATGCGCTCCAGCGGCAAATCGTCCATCAGCCCCATGCCGCCATGGATCTGGATCGCCTCGTCGGCGACGAAGGCAAGCATTTCGGTGGCCTTCAGCTTGGCCATGGCCATGTCCTGGTCGGTGACGGTGCCCTGATCGTACTTCCAGCCGGCTTCGAACACCATCAGGTCGGCGGCCTTCAGCTCGGTCGCCATGTCGGCGAGCTTGAACGACACGCCTTGGAACTTGCCGATCGGCTGGCCGAACTGCTGGCGCTGCGCGGCGTATTCGATGGCGTGGCCAAGCGCCCGCTCGGCGCGGCCGAGGCAGGTGGCGCCGACCTGCAGGCGCGTTGCGCCGAGCCATGAATTGGCGACGTCGAACCCTTTGTGGACCTCGCCCAGGACCTGAGTGGCCGGCAACCGGCAATCGTCGAATTCGAGGATGGCATTGGTGTAGCCGCGATGCGAGACGTTGCGGTAGCCGTCGCGCACGGTGAAACCCTTGGTGCCCTTGTCGACGAAGAAGGCGGTGATCTTCTTGCGTTTGCCACGCGAAGATTCTTCCTCCCCCGAGGCCATGAAGACGATGGCGAAATCGGCAATGTCGGCGTGGCTTATGAAATGCTTGGTGCCGTTCAGCACCCAGTCGTCGCCGTCTTGCACGGCGGTTGCCTTCATGCCGCGCAAATCGGAACCGGCGCCCGGCTCGGTCATTGCCAGGCAATCCCACTTCTCGCCGCGAATGCAGGGAAACAGATATTTTTCGCGCTGCTCCGGCGTGCCGGCGAGAAGGATGTTCGAAGGCCGCGCAACGCAAGTCCAATGCAGCGCGTAGTTGGCGCGGCCGAGCTCCTTCTCGTAAAGGAGCCAGGTCACCGTATCGAGCCCGGCGCCGCCGACATCGGCCGGCATGTTGGCGGCATAGAGGCCGGCTTCGATCGCCTTGGCCTTGATCTCCTCGATCAGCTCGCGGCGCAGCACGCCGGTACGCTCGACCTCGCGCTCATGCGGGTAAAGCTCGTTCTCGACGAACGCCCGCGTCGTCTCGACGATGAGCTTCTGCTCCTCCGAAAGACCAAAATCCATGGTCTCAGCCTTTCTTCTTTTTCTTCGGCTTTTCAGCCTTGGCCTTTTCGGCCGCCTTGGAGGCAACGGGCTTCTTCGCCGCAAGCTTGGCCAGCTGCCTGGTGTAGTCCTTATGCAGGGCGCCGGCACCCCAGCCTTTGCCTTTGTTCTGCTTCGACAGTGCCTCCATGATGGCGACCAGATTGTCGTCGCGGATCTTTTCGAGCTCGCGGATCGACAGACCGTGCGCCTGGTCGTCCGACTGGGTCGCGATCAGCTCGACCAGCTCGTCGTTGAACTCCGGCACATCCATCAGCTTGGTCCACGGCCATTTCAGGCACGGGCCGAACTGCGCCATGAAGTGGCGCATGCCGGCCTCGCCGCCGGCGACGCGATAGACCTGGAACATGCCCATCTGCGCCCAGCGCAGGCCGAAGCCATAGCGCATGATGTCGTCAAGCTCCTCGACCGTGCAGATTCCGTCCTTGACCAGCCACAGCGCCTCGCGCCAGGCCGCTTCGAGCAGGCGGTCGCCGACGAAGGCCTCGATCTCCTTGCGGATCACCACCGGTTTCATGCCGATCGAGGCATACATCTCCTTGGCGACTTCGATCGCCTCGGGAAAGGTCTGTTCGCCGCCGACGATTTCGACCAGCGGCAGGAGATAGACGGGGTTGAACGGATGGCCGACGACCAGCCGCTCCGGATGCTTCTTCATCGCCACCTGCATGTCGGTCGGCTTGATGCCGGAGGTGGAGGAGCCGACAATGGCGTTGGCCGGCGCATAAAGGTCGATCTCGGCCAGCACGCGGTGCTTCAGGTCGAGCCGCTCCGGCACGCTTTCCTGGATGAAGTCGGCATCGGCCACCGCCTCGGCGATCGTCTTGGCGAAGGTGAGCTTGCCCTCCTTAGGCAGGCCGCCGGGCAGCATCTGCTTGTAGGCGCGTCGCGCTCCCTTCATCACCTCGCCGACCTTGCGTGACGCCTCGGGGTCGGGATCGAAGATCGACACGTCGATGCCGTTGAGCAGCAGCCGCGCCACCCAGCCGGCGCCGATGACGCCGCCGCCGATGGCGGCCGCCTTGTTGATGATGCTCATGCGGAGGCTCCGGTTCTTGTCCTGGCTGTTGCGGGGTCGGTGAGGGCGACACGCTCGCCGGCACGGATCACGGACGCGTCATAGGCCTTGCGCGCGAACACTTCGAGCACGAAGGGCCGGAAGAAATCGATCGGCAATGTCTCGTAATCCGGGTCGAAGCTCGACTGGTCCCAGCGCTCGCAAAACTCATCGCAATCGTCGAAATACATGTGCCCGGCGAAACGGTCGCGGGCGTGCGGATTGCCGCCGAGGTGGTGGGCGTAATAGAGGCGCTGGAAATCGCCGTGCTTTTCCACCACCCAGGTGCATTGCTCGCGCACAAAAGGCTTCAGGATCGACGCCGCATACTCGTCGTGATTATAGGGTGCATAGATGTCGCCGATATCGTGCAGCAGCGCGCAGGCGATCCAGTCGGTGTCGGCGCCGTCGCGCCAGGCGCGTGTTGCCGCTTGCAGCGAATGGCCGAGCCGGGTGATCTTGTAGCCCGAGAGGCCCGCATCCAGCTGGACGAGCGCGTCGAGCAACCGCTCGCCGGTCTTTGCCGCATAGTCGATCTCGTGCTCGGTGAGGAAGGCATCCTCGCGGTCGCCGTCCTTCATCGCAGTGAATTTCACGGTCTTCATCGGCGGCTCCTCCCAACCAGCTACCGGCTTTTCAAAGCGGTGCGCGCTTCGTCAGGTTCAGCTTTTTGCGCACCTCATCCGGGCCGATGACCCTGGCGCCTATATTCGACACGATGCTGACCGCCCGCTCGACCAGCTGCGCATTGGTCGCCAGCACGCCCTTGTCGAGCCAGAGATTATCCTCCAACCCGACGCGGACATTGCCGCCGGCTAGCACCGCGGCCGCGACATAGGCCATCTGATTGCGGCCGATGGCAAAGGCCGACCAGTTCCACGTCGACGGTACATTGTTGACCATGGCCATGAAGGTGTTGAGGTCGTCCGGCGCCCCCCACGGCACACCCATGCACAATTGCACCAAGGCGTCCGGCTTCAGCACTTCTTCCTCGACCAATTGCTTGGCGAACCACAGATGCCCGGTGTCGAAAGCCTCGATTTCCGGCTTGACGCCGAGCGCCGTCATCATGCCGCCCATGGCACGCAGCATGCCGGGCGTATTGGTCATGACATAGTCGGCCTCGGCGAAATTCATCGTGCCGCAGTCGAGCGTGCAGATTTCCGGCAGGCACTGGCGGACGTGCTCCATGCGGTTGCTGGCACCGCCCATGTCGGTGGCTTTTTCGTTCAGCGGCAGCGGGTTTTCCGGCGGGCCGAACACCATGTCGCCGCCCATGCCGGCGGTCAGGTTCAAAACCACATCGACATCCGCCGCGCGGATGCGCTCCGTTACTTCACGATAAAGGTGTACGTCGCGCCTAGGCTTGCCGGTTTCGGGATCGCGCACATGACAGTGGACGATCGCCGCACCTGCCTTTGCCGCCTCGATGGCCGAATCGGCGATCTGCTTGGGCGAACGCGGCACATGCGGGCTGCGATCCTGCGAACTGCCGGACCCGGTCACAGCACAGGTAATGAAGACCTCACGGTTCATCGCTAACGGCATAGGACTCTCTCCCAATAGGACGTAGGGCAAGAATGCCTGACTTGCCGGAAACTGTTTTGCGTTTTACGAAGATCGTGTGATCAAAAACGAAAAGCCGACGATCTTTCGTGCCGAACGTTTGCCGCTCAAGGTAACGCTGCTGGTATTCTCCGGCTCGTCGATCATGTGCGTAGCCTCGGCCGTCGATCCATTGCGCGCCGCCAACCGCATTGCCGGTGAGACGCTGTTCGATTTCAGGCTGGTCTCGGTGACGGGCGAGGCGCCGGTTACCACATGCGGCCTGCCGGTGGCGGTCAGCGGCCGCTTCGATGCGGCTGACACAACCGACATGCTGGTCGTCGTCGCCGGATTCGGCACGCAGAACTATGCCACATCGGCCCTGCTGTCCGGACTGCGCCGGGCGGCGCGCGCGGCACGCGCCTGCGGCGGCGTCGAGGCGGGTACGTGGCTGGTGGCGCGCGCGGGCTTGCTGGAAGGGCGCAGCGCCACCACCCACTGGGAGGACATGGAGGATTTCTCGTCGGCCTTTCCCGGCGTCGACGTGCGCCCCGACCGCTACGTCATCGACGGCCCGGTGTTCACCTCCGGCGGCGCCTCGCCGACCTTCGACCTGATGCTGCATCTGATTCGCACGCGGCTCGGTATGGCCGTGGCGCTCGATGTCGCGAGCGTCTTCATCTACGACCAGGCGCGCGCTGCGACCGACGCACAGCCGCTGGTCTCGCTCGGCCGTCTCGACGGCTACGATCCCAGGTTGGCGCAAGCCATCCGGCTGATGGAAGCGCATATCGACCAGCCGCTGACCATAGCCGCGGTGGCCAAGCGCGCCGGGGTGACGGCACGAACGCTGGAAAGTATCTTTCGCAAGTCGATCGGCGAAACGCCCGGCGCCTATTATCTCAGGCTGCGCCTCGGCGCCGCGCGCCGGCTGGTGGTCGACACGCGCGTGGCCATGGCCGATATTGCCGGGCGAACGGGGTTTTCGTCCGCCGCGGCATTTTCCAGGGCGTTTTCAAGAGCGTTCGGCGAGGCGCCGGTCAGGCTGCGTCGGGGATAATGCATGTCGCCCAAAAGTCCGTAGCGGTTTTGGGACAACGGCATGCACAGACAAAGGTAGATCAGGCAGCGTCCTGGCGGTCGCTGTTGCCGTCGATCTGCGAGCGCATTTGTCTCGCAAGATGGGTCTCGAAGCGGCTGGCGACCGCGCGATCCCATTCGTTCGCACTCAGCGCGCCTTGCTTCGGGTGCGGCAGCGCCATCAGCCGGTCGATGATCGATCCGGCCTCGCCAGATGAGAGCAGGGCGTCGATTTCGCGTTCGTGCTGCATATCGTTTCGCCTCCTTCTTTCCGTTCCCGCCACGAACCACACTATAGGAGGTTCGTGACGGCTGTTTGAAGGCAAGAGCGAGGCGATTGATGGGCGGCGCCGGGCAAAGTTTTGTCCGCCGCCGCCCATCTTGGGCACGATCGTACCAGTAGGTCAGGCAGTGCTTCAGCCAAGCCGCATCGACAGCTCGACATCCTCGCTGAACGACGTGGACATGTAGCCGCCTCCGGTCGAGCGCACCCGCTCGAGGTATTCGGGGCAAAGATCGGCGTTGTCGGCAACGACGAAGGCGCCCGGCCTGAGGCGGCTTTCGAAAAGACTCAAGATCTCTGGATAGAGCGCTTTGGCGCCGTCGAGCAGAAGCAGGTCGACGGTTTCGGGAAGATCGACGCTTAATGTTTGCACCGCATCTCCTTCTCGGATTTCCACCAGGTCGATGAGACCGCCTGCCGTCAGATTGTTCCTGGCGCGCGCCACCTTGGATGGCTCGAACTCACTGGTGATGAGGCGGCCACCGCCATTGTCCCGCAAGGCTGCGGCAAGGTGTAGGGTCGAGATGCCGAACGAGGTTCCAAATTCAACGATCGTCCTTGCGCTGCTGCCCCGTGCCAGCATGTAGAGCAGCGTGCCGGTCTCTCGCGAAACGGGAAGCCAGAGGTCCTTTAGCCGCCCATAGAAATCGAGGTATTCGGTCTTGCTTCGAACGAGGCGGCTCCGCTCCTCGGCGGAGAATTCCGCCACTGCAGGGCTCGTTGCCGCAGCGGCTTCCTCGAACAGGCGGTCCAGCAGGGGCGCAAGCGGCGGCGTCGTCAGTGTGGTCATATCGGTCTCCAGTCAGAATGGAATGTGTTCTTGTGCGGCATTCAAAATACGACTAATCATTCGCATTTACTAATCGCATTGGCGCGCCTCTCAATGAGCGATCACCGCAGTCCGCGGATTTCCTCGCGAAAACAGCCCAAGCAGGCCCGCTCGGGGGAGCTCGTTGCTGCGATTTTGCAGGCTGCTGTTCAGGTTTTGGCGAGGGAAGGCGCGCAGCGCTTCACCACGGCGCGGGTGGCCGAGAAGGCCGGTGTCAGTGTCGGATCGCTGTATCAGTATTTTCCGAACAAGGCGGCGATCCTGTTCCGGCTCCAGAGCGACGAATGGCGGCAGACGACCGATTTGCTGCGCGACATCCTCGAGGATGTCAGGAAACCGCCACTTGAACGGCTGCGCGCCTTGGTCCACGCCTTCCTCCGCTCGGAGTGTGACGAGGCCGCGGTGCGCGTGGCGCTCGACGACGCCGCACCGCTTTACCGCGACGCGCCCGAGGCGCAGGCGGCAAGGGCGTCCGGAGACCGCACCATCCAGCTCTTCATGCAGGAGGCGTTGCCCAACGCCGCGCAAGCGACTCGCGAATTGGCCGGCGACCTGGTCATGACGACGCTCAGCACGGTGGGGAAGCAGTTCTCGGAGTTGCCCCGAACCCCCGCGGAGATCGAAGCCTACGCCGACGCCATGGCCGACATGTTCTGCGCCTACCTGAGAGGCCTCGATCACGGCTAAGGCAAATGCCAGGCCCGGTCAGCAAGCAGACCGAAAGTTTCGCACGGGGCAAACCTTGTCGGTGTCAGCCCCGCGGAAAGTCGTCTTTATCCCGCGGCCGCTGAACAATGCGGCCGCGGGATGGTACGCCTCAGACGTACCGGTTGACGATGTTTTCGAGTAGTTCCTGGCGACCGGATCTGGGCTGCGGCTCGATCTTCTCCTTGACGACGCGCTCGGCGATTTCCTCCAGCGTGCGCTTGCCGGCAAGCATCGCCTTGGCCTCGGCCGAATCCCAGCCGGCATAGCGCTCGGCGAGCGGGGCGGACAGCGCCTTGTCCTCGACCATGCGCGCTGCCGCCTTGAGGCCGCGAGCGCAGCAATCCATGCCGCCGATATGGCCGATCAGCAGATCCTGCGGATCGAGCGACTGGCGCCTGAGCTTGGCGTCGAAATTGGTGCCGCCGGTCTTGAAGCCGCCGGCCTGCAGCACCTGATAGTAGGCGAGAGCCATCTCCGGCACATTGTTGGGGAACTGGTCGGTGTCCCAGCCCGACTGGTAGTCGTTGCGGTTCATGTCGATCGAGCCGAAGATTCCCAGCGCATTGGCCAGCGCCAGTTCATGCTCGAACGAATGGCCGGCCAGGATGGCGTGGCCCTGCTCGATGTTGAGCTTGACCTCATTCTCCAGTCCGAAACGCTTGAGGAAGCCATAGACGGTGGCGACGTCGTAATCATACTGGTGCTTGGTTGGCTCCTGAGGCTTCGGCTCGATCAGGATGGTGCCTTCGAAGCCGATCCTGTGCTTGTAATCGACGACCAGATTGAGAAAACGGCCGGCCTGTTCCTGCTCGCGGGCAAGGTCGGTGTTGAGCAGCGTCTCATAGCCCTCGCGGCCGCCCCACAGCACGTAATTCTCGCCGTTCAGACGCTTGGTGACGTCGATGCAGTGTTTCACCGTCGCCGCCGAATAGGCAAAGACGTCCGGATCGGGGTTGGTGGCGGCGCCCGACATGAAGCGGCGGTTGGAGAACAGGTTGGCCGTGCCCCACAACAGCTTGACGCCGGTCTGCTTCATCTTTTCCGAGAAATAATCGGCGATCTCATCGAGCCGCGCCTTACTTTCGGAAAAGTCCCGGCCCTCCGGCCGCACGTCGGCATCGTGGAAGCAGAAATAAGGCGCGCCCAGCAACGAAAACATCTCGAAGGCGACGTCGGCCTTGAGTTTGGCCAACTCCATGGTGTCGGTGCTGCCGGCCTTCGGAAACCACGGCCGGTCAAATGTCTGGCCGCCGAACGGATCGCCGCCCGGCCAGGCAAAGGAATGCCAATAGGCGACGGCAAAGCGCAGATGGTCTTCGAGCCGCTTGCCGGCGACGATCTCGTCGGGATTGTAGAACCGGTAGGCCAGCGGATTGGTCGAATCCGGTCCCTCGTATTTAATCTGTTGGATGTCGCCGAAAAAACCGCTGCTCATGTTCTTTTCCTCTCGCATGGTTCGGCCTGATTACCTCAGGCGTAATTGGTTTCGCGCTGGCGCTGGTCGAAAAGGCTCATGTCAAAGCCACCCAGCGAAGGAGACAGAACCATGACCGACCTCAACACCATTGCCGAAAACTACATCGCCGCCTGGAACGAGAGCGACGCCGCACGCAGGAAAGCCTTGCTCGAGGCGACCTTCACCGAGGACGTCGGCTACCGCGATCCGATCATGCAGGGCGACGGCCATGACGGCATCGCCGCGCTGATCGAAGGCGTGCAGCAGCGCTTTGCCGGCTTCAGGTTCTCGCTGAAAGGCAAGCCGGACGGCTTCGCCGATACCGTCCGTTTCTCCTGGAATCTCGGGCCGGAAGGCGTCGAGTCCGTCATCGAAGGCACCGATATCGGCGTCATCGAGAATGGCCGGCTGAAAAGTGTTACCGGCTTTCTCGACAAGGTGCCGGCACAGTGAGGCCTTCTCGGCAGGCCACGGCGAGGGCGGGAAACCGCTCACGCCGTGGCGCTCCTGATCGCCGGGTAAAGCTGGCGGTAGCGCTGATAGGCATCTGCATAGGCACCGCCGAGGGCGGCGACCGGCTCGACCGTGGCGTCCGTCGCCGGCGCCGTGCACACGGCGCGCGGATCGGCGCCGGTCGCCGCGATCAGGCCAAGCCGGGCGGCGCCAAAGGCGGCGCCGAAATCGCCCTCGGCTGGAATATCGACTGGCAGGCCAAGCGCTGTGGCGATGGCCTTCAGCCAGTAGCGCGAACGCGAGCCGCCGCCGATCGCCGTCACCCGGGTCAGCGTCGTGCCGGCTTTGGCCAGGGCTTCGAGGCTGTCGCGGAAGGCGAAGGCGACGCCTTCGAGCACGGCCCGGGTCAGCGCCGCGCGGCCGGACTCGTGGGCAAGCCCGCTAAAGGCGCCCCGAATGACGGAATCATTGTGAGGCGTCCGCTCGCCTGACAGGTACGGCAGGAAGGAGACACCGGTCGGCGCCTGCAGCGCATCACCGAGTTCGGCGGTCAACTCGACGGCGCTTTTTCCCGCAATTGCCGACAGCCAGTTGAGTGAATCGGTTGCCGACAGGATGACGCCCATCTGGTGCCAGGTGCCGGGCAGTGCGTGGCAGAAGGTGTGCACCGCACTTTCCGGATTGGGCAGATAGGACGCGTTGGCGGCAAAAAGCACGCCCGATGTGCCGAGCGAGACGAAAGCCTGGCCGGCGCCGACCGTGCCCATGCCGCAGGCCGAGGCCGCGTTGTCGCCGGCGCCGCCGGCGATCGGGATGCCCGTCTGGATGCCCCATTTCGCAGCCAGTTCGCCGCGCAAGGCACCGGCCTTGGCCGTGCCTTCGACCAATGACGGCATCTGCCTTTCGTCCAGCGACGTCGCTGCTAGCAGTTCGGAGGACCAGGCGCGTTTGCCGACGTCGAGCCACGACGTGCCAGCCGAATCCGACATTTCCGAAATATGGTCGCCGGCGAGCCAGAGCCGCAAAAAGTCCTTCGGCAGCAGGACCTTTGCCACCTTGGCAAAAACAGCCGGTTCGTTGTTTTTCACCCAGGCGAGCTTTGGCGCGGTGAAGCCGGGAAAGACGATGTTGCCGGTCAGCTTGCGAAAGCGTGGGTCGGCATCGAGTGCAGCCGCCTCGGCGTGGCTGCGTGTGTCGTTCCACAGGATGCAGGGGCGCAGCACCTGGTCGGCGGCATCGAGCAGGGTGGCGCCATGCATATGGCCGGAAAGGCCGATGCCTTTAACCGCCGCGAGCTCCTTCGCATGCATGGACCTCAGCTCGGCGATCGCCGCTTCGCAGGCGCGAATCCAGTCGGCCGGGTTCTGCTCGGACCAGCCGGGATGCGGGCGCGACACATCGAGCGGCGCATGGCCGGAGCCGACGATGCCCTGCCTTGCATCGGTCAGCAGCGCCTTGACGCCCGACGTGCCGAGATCGAGGCCGAGATACATGCTTCCTCCCATATCCGTCAGGCCTGGCGGCGACGGTCTTTCTTGCTCCCCGGCCCAGTCCTGCGACACGGACGGCGAAGATATCCCGGCAATCGTGCTGCCGGAAAAACGCTCCAGTCAACACGCGAAGATTTTTTCGACACTCGAAAAAATCTGGCCGGGGCAGTTTTTAAGGCAAGATTTAATCTTGGTCAATTCGCCGTGAGAGCGATTGCGCGCCGTGAAAACAGTGCCGACAACGGGCTGTCCGGCCGTGCCAGCGCGCGTTCCGCCGCCAGCGCCCTTGCCAGCGCGCCATCACCGGAACGCAATGCCGCCTCGATCAGCGTCAGGTCGATGACGTCGCGTTGGGCGTGGCTGCCGCCGAAGCGGTGGGCGATCGCCCGGATCGGCCGGATCAGGCCTATCGTCCCGGCATAATTGCCCTCGCCGAATGCCTTGATGGCGAGCGTCAGGGGATGGCCGACATCCCGGGTGAAAGCGGCGTTGTCGTCTTTGCCGCGCATCGCCTCGCGCTGCGCCTCGAGCAAGCCGCTGGCCGGCGCGTCGAGGCCGGCACCGACAAACGCCATCATTGCGTGGGCGTCGTTGAAGGCATAATGGCCGGCGCTGGCCTTGGGCAACCAGTTGGCGGCGAGCGCCGCCCAGCGGCTGCCGACATCGACGCCGCCGAGATGCAGCCGCCACAGGATCGCCGAGGCATCGACCATGTTGAGCGCCAGCGTCGAGCGCTCGCCATAGATCGGCCCGTCATAGAGCGCCAGCACCTCGTCGATTTCGCCAAGATCGTAGTGGAACAGCGCCAGGTGCCACCAATTGTGCACCTGCAGGAAACTTTCCCGCGTCCACGCTTCGGGATTGGCGCGCATCCACAGAATGCCGTCCTTTTGCCGGCTCTGCATCTCCATGACATGGGCCACCGCATGCTGAGCCCAGCCATCGCGCGGCTCGAGATCGACCGCCGTGCGGCCAAGTTTTTCGGCGCGCGCGTAATCGCCCATTTCCTCCAGGCCAAAGGCCTGCATGCCGAGTATGGCGTGATAGCCCGGCATGCCGCTCTGCCAGGACGGCAGCGCGCGGCCGATGCGGTCGCGCAGCATGCGCGCGTTGCCGGTGAAGAAGTCGATCTGGTGCCCGGTCTGCAGCGCCAGCGCATCGAGCGGAAACTCGATGGCGATATCCTCCAGCACGCGGGCGGCCTCGTGCCAGCGTCCCTCCGCAAGGTGGCCAAGGGCGGCGACATGCGCCTGCTCGCGTGTCGTCGCGGCAAGCGGCAGCGCCGCCTCGTGACATGCCTTGGCCACCGCCGTCGCCTCACGCTCGGTGGCGAGGCCAAAGAGATAACCCTTGAACACCTGCGCCATGACGAAGCCGGGATCGTCGGCGATTGCCCGGTCAATGGAGCCGACCGGATCGCCGATGAAGCACTGCAATTCGCGCACGGCCCGGCTGTAGGACGAAAACCCGGCCTCCGTCGCGCCAGACAGTGTCAGGCCGAATGCATCCCTGACCGCCATGGCGTGTCCTCAGTTGCCCGATCGCATCGCCACCGTGGCGATGCCTGCGCCGACCAGCAGCGTGCCGCCGGTGCGGTTGAAGATGCGGATCGCCTTTGGATTGCGCACGACGTTGCGCGCCCTTGCGGCGATCAGCGCATAACCGAGCGCGTTGGCGAAGGCGAGCGTCAGGAAGGTCGTCTCGAAGATCAGCATCTGTGTCCAGAAATCCGCGTGCCGGTCGAGGAACTGCGGCAGGAAGGCGACGAAGAAGGTGATGCTTTTCGGATTGAGCGCAGTAACCAGCCAGGCATGCGCCGCCATTTTCGCCGATGACACCGCATCGGTGCGCGGTTCGGCCCGGAGCGCGCCGCCGGCGCGAAACAGCTTGATGCCGAGATAGATCAGATAGAGGGCGCCGATCACCTTCAGCACCGTGAATACGGTGGCCGACGCCGCCAGCAGCGCGCCGATGCCCAGCATCGACAGTGTCATCGCGGTGAAGTCGCCGAGCGCCACGCCGACTGCCATCGGCAGCGCGGTGCGCCAGCCTTGGCCGAGTGCATAGGAAACCACCAGCAGGATGGTCGGGCCTGGAATGACCAGAAGGACTGCCGAGGCGGCGGCAAACGCGGCCCAGTTTTCGAAGGACATTTTCTTCTCCTTGAGCTTAAAGAAGAGGATAAATCCTTGGCCTCGCGCAGATGTAAAGAGGCAAGAATCGAAAAAGCGCGTCGTTAACGCCAGGCGGCTGGCCTTCACGCTTTTTCAACCATGATTGGTGAAAATGCCTGCTATCCGGCCGGACCGTGTTTCCCGCCGACAGCGTAGGGTTTGGGTAAATGCGTGAGTTGCCGCACGGTCTGTCGCTGCCGCATAATGGCGACGCAATCGAAACCGAACTACAGCTTTCCCGCCGCACGGTGCTGTCCGGCGCCGGCGCGTTGGCGCTGCTCGGCGTCACAGGCTGCAGCCAGACGCTGGATCTGCCGTCGCTCCAGCTCGACGACGTCACCACCGGCTCGATCCGGCCCGTCCGTCCGAGCATCAGCGTCGACAAGAACATCACCAGCCCCGACGTGATGTACGCTTCGCTTACCGACGGTGGCTTCAACGTGCCGGAGGTGCCCTACCTCAAGATCAAGCCGGAGTTTCGCCGCCAGATTGTCGTCGATCCGACCGGCGAGCAGCCCGGTACCATTGTCGTTCACTCGCAGGAACGGCTGCTCTATCTCGTGCAGCCCGGCGGCGAGGCGATCCGTTACGGCGTCGGTATCGGCAAGGACGGATTCCGCTGGTCCGGCCGCGCCAACATCCAGTACGGCAAGGAATGGCCGGTCTGGACCCCGCCGCCCGAGATGATCGCCCGCAGGCCGGAACTGGTGAAGTGGCAAGGCGGACAGCCGGGCGGCCTCGACAATCCGCTCGGCGCGCGTGCCCTCTACATTTATCAGAACGGCAGCGACACCGGTTATCGCATCCACGGCTCGCCCGAATGGTGGAGCATCGGCCAGGCGATGTCGTCGGGCTGCGTGCGCCTGATCAACCAGGACGTCATCGATCTCTACAGCCGCGTCTCCAAGAAAAACCCGGTCGTCGTCGTCTGAACGGCGGCTTCGCCTTCAGCGATCACTCTGCCGTTGCGCGATGCCGCAAGACAGGCGAATGTGCCTGCGATTTCATTGCCCGGGAGACGTGAACAATGGCCGGAACTTTTGTCATCGCGCAGGGCGGCGGCCCGACCGCCGTCATCAACCAAACCGTGGTGGGTGCTGCGCTCGAAATCCGCAAACGGCATCCCGGCGCCAAGGTGCTGGGATCCATCCACGGCGTGCGCGGCATTCGTGACGGCAATTACGTCGATCTTTCCGCCATCCCCGAGGACCGCCTGCGGCTGATCGCAGCGACGCCGAGCGCCGCGCTTGGTTCGACGCGCGACAAGCCGGATGCCGCCTATTGCGACCTCATCCTCAATGGCTTGAAGAAAGCCGGCGCCGACGCCTTCATCTATATCGGCGGCAACGACACCTCGGGCACGCAGCAGATC
Organism: Mesorhizobium sp. M1334; assembly: GCF_040317995.1. NCBI lineage: Bacteria > Pseudomonadati > Pseudomonadota > Alphaproteobacteria > Hyphomicrobiales > Phyllobacteriaceae > Mesorhizobium > Mesorhizobium sp. M1334. Next base: position 6,280 of record NZ_JAMYLM010000026.1, on the reverse strand, counting down.
CTCACCGACGCCGCCGGCGGCAAGATCGCCTTCGTGCATGCGCCGAAAACCATCGACAACGATCTCGAGGAGAACGATCACACGCCCGGCTTCATGTCGGCGGCCGAGTTCGTCGCTGGAGCATTCCTTTCGGTCGATCTCGATTTCCGCGCTCTGCCGGGCATCTATGTCGGCATCGTCATGGGGCGGCATGCCGGTTTCCTGACGGCCGCATCCGCGGCCTGGCAGCTCGACCAGGACAGCGGCCCGCATCTCGTCTACGTGCCGGAGCGGCCGTTCTCGGCGGCCGGTTTCATCGACGACGTGCGCGCCACGCTCGACCGCCACAAGCGCTGCATCGTTGCCGTCTCCGAAGGCGTCAGCACCGCCGACGGCAAGGCGCTGGTCGAAAGCCTGGTGCCGCCCGAAAGGCTGGAGCGCGACCAGCACGGCAACGTCAAGCTGTCGGGCAGCGACCTGCCGGCAGCCTTGGAGCGCGCGCTCGCCGAAGGATTGCCGGGCAAGCGGGCGCGCGTCGATGCGCTCGGCTATATGCCGCGCGGCTATGTCGGCGCCATCAGCGCGGTGGACGCGCAGGAGGCCTTCGATGCCGGCGCCTTCGCCGTCACCGTGGCCGACGAGGGCGGCGGTTCGGTGGCGCTGCAATATGACGGCAAAAAAACCGTGCTGAAGAAGGTGCCGCTGAAGAACGTCGCCGGCAAGACGCGCCATATGCCGGATGATTTCATGCTGCCCGACGTCAACCGGCTGTCCGATGCGGGCATGGTCTATCTGAAGCGGCTGGTTCCGCGAAAGTACAAGGTCGGTAAGCCGTTCGTCTGATGCCGGCCTTTATCTGATGGACAGCTGGTTCAGCAAAACCATCGTCGACGCCAAGACGATGATGCTGACCGAGCCCTTCGTGCATGATTTCGTGCGCGCCAACATCTGGCATGTGCGCGGCCGCGATGTCGACCTGCTGGTCGACACCGGCATGGGGATCTGCCCGCTGGCGCCGCAGATCGACACGCCGGCCGGCAAGCCGCTGCTCGTCGTCGCCACGCATATCCATCTCGATCATGTCGGCTCGCTGCACGAGTTTCCGTTGCGGGCAGGTCCGCGCCACAGCGCCACGCAGTTCGACAGCATGGACGAAGCGGTGACCTACGCCTACATGTTCCATGATCTCGAAGGCGCCGTCTCCAGACTGCCGGCAAACGGCTGGAAAGCGGCCGATTACAGGATTCCACCGGCGCCGCTGGACCGGACCCTGGACGAGGGCGATAGGATCGACCTCGGCGACCGGCAATTCCGCGTCCTGCACCTGCCCGGCCACTCTCCGGATTCGATCGCGCTGTTCGATGAGGCAGACGGCCTGTTCTTCGCCGGCGACGCCATCTATGACGCCACGCTGATCGACGACCTGCCGGATTCCGATCGTGCCGCCTACCGCCGCACCATGCAGCGGCTGCGCGATCTGCCGATCCGGATCGGCCATGGCGGTCATGGACCGAGCTTCGACGGCAGGCGGATGCGTGAGATCGCCTCGGCGTATCTCAGGCGAACGGACGGGACAGCGGCATAGAAGCCTTGGCGGGGCAGTGAGGGGCGGCCTGAAGCGATTTGGCTTGGGCAACTATTTTGTTCTTGCTTTGTGCCGGCAGCTATGCTAGTAATCTGGGTATGGTGCTGATTTGCCCCAACGACCCGCCGTCAGGCGGGTTTTTGTTTTCGGGTTTCGGCGCAAGCCCGGCACGGCGGTTGCCAGCCGAAAATTAAATCTTCGTAACATTATCTGGAAACCATGATCGGCGCCCTAGATGCGGGGCTGTCGATCCGGTCGGCTGCCTGACAGGCGAGACAGGCAAGGCCGACGACCGACGCGCCGATGAATTGTTCCGGTGACGGAACGTTAGGGCGCTTCACCAATCTCTCGCCCGGACAACGGCCATGTCACCAATTCAGACCCTTCGCAGACATCGCGTCGCCGCTCTGCTGGGCGCAGCGTTGATCGTCAGCCCTTTCGCCCTGCCTCTCGCTCCCAGGCTGAATGATGTCCTGGCGGCAACGGTCACCCCTCCCGTCACCGGCATGACGGCGCCGAGCGGCTCGTTCGCGCCGGTCGTGGCGGCCGATAAGCCGGCGGTGGTGACCATCACGACGGTCATGAAAGTACAACAGCCCGACACCATGAGCGACGCCTCTCCCTTTGGCGGAACCTCCCCTTTCGACGACTATTTCCGCCATTTCTTCGGTGACCAGGGATTGCCCGCTCCCAAAACACCGCCGGAACAGGCGCCGCGCACCGAGGCGCTCGGTTCAGGCTTCATCGTCGCCAGCGACGGCACCATCGTCACCAACAATCACGTTGTCGATGGCGCCCAATCGATCAAGGTGACGCTCGACGACGGCACCGAGCTTCCCGCCAAATTGATCGGCCATGACGCCAAGAACGATCTTGCCGTGCTCAAGGTCAAAGCCGGCAAGCCCTTGCCGACCGTCAGATGGGGCGATTCCGACAAGCTCATGCCGGGTGACCAGGTGCTCGCCTTCGGCAATCCTTTCGGCCTTGGCACCACGGTCACGGCCGGCATCGTCTCGGCGCGCGGCCGCGACCTGCACAGCGGGCCGTTTGACGACTTCATCCAGATCGACGCACCGATCAACCGGGGCAATTCCGGCGGCCCGCTGACGGATGTGAACGGCAATGTCGTCGGCATCAACACGGCGATCTTTTCGCCGAATGGCGGCAGTGTCGGCGTCGGCTTCGCCATCCCCTCCGACCAGGCGCAAAAGGTCGTCGCCAAGCTGATGAAGGGCGGCTCCATCCAGTACGGCTACCTGGGCGTCCAGATCCAGCCGGTGACGCCTGATATGGCGAGCGCCATCGGCCTCGATCACCCCGCCGGCGTGCTCGTCGCGCAGGTCAGCGACGGATCGCCGGCCGCCAAGGCCGGCATCGAGACCGGCGACGTCATCACCAGCTTCGCCGATCGCGACATAAAGGACCCAAGGGACCTGTCGCGCGCTGTCGCCGACGTTGCGCCCGGCACGAGGGAAACCCTCAATGTCTGGCGCAAGGGCCAAAGCCTGCAGATCTCCGTCGAGATCGGGCGCAACGAAGACGACATGGCAACGGGATCGGTGACCGGCGATCAGGGTCAGCCGTCGACGGAGCAGGGCCTCCGTGCACCGGCGCTCGGTTTCCGCCTGATGGATGTCACCCCGGATGTACGCCAGGCAATGAACCTGGCAGGCAACCAGCACGGCGCACTGGTCGAGCGCGTCGACCCGAACAAGGCGGCATCGGCTTCCGGCATCCAGCCCGGCGACATCATCGTCGCCGTCGACCAGCATCCGGTGAGAAGCGCCAGGCAGGCTAACCAGGCGATTGTGCAGGCTGCCAAATCCGGCAAGAAATCGGTGCTGCTGCTTGTCCAGCGCGGCGACGCCCAGATGTTTGTCGCCGTCCCCTTCGCCAGTGGCTGAGGCAGGCGCCGCGCTGCCAAGATCGATGGAGGGCATTGCCGGCCGAGCCAAGATTTCGGTTGCCCGAGCGCGCGTCTTCGAGAAAACTGACAAAGGTCGATTGGACCTTGCGCAAACGGATATTCTCGATGGCTACCCGAGGTTTCTCTTCCGGACGAAAGCCGCCGACAGATACGGGTGCACGTATCCCGCCGGGGCAATATCTCGAGCAAGGTTTCCCGGTCCTGTCGGCCGGCCCGACGCCGCATGTGCGCACCGAGGATTGGTCGTTCACGCTTAAGCACGGGCCGCGGCCGATCAAGAAGTGGAACTGGGCCGAGTTCAACGCGCTGCCCCTGACCAAGATGACGCGCGACATCCATTGCGTCACCGCATGGACCAAGTTCGACACGGCGTGGCAGGGCGTGCTGGTCGACGACATCCTTGCCGACGCCGGCATCGAGCCGCCCACCGCCTTCACGCTGGCGTTGGGTTTCGACGGCTATTCCACCAACGTGCCAACGAAGGATCTCACCGGCGGCAAGGCGATGGTGGCGCTGCTTTACGAGGGCAAGCCGATCACCCCCGACCATGGCGGCCCGGCGCGGCTGCTCGTTCCGCATCTCTATTTCTGGAAATCGGCCAAATGGCTGAACGGGCTGCAGTTCACCGAGCGTGACGAGCCGGGTTTCTGGGAGTTGCGAGGCTATCATATCTATGGCGACCCGTGGCGCGAGCAGCGCTACACGAACGATCCATGAGCGACGCACCGGCGGCGCAGTCGCCCTGGCAGATAGTCACCATCACCCGCATCCAAAAGCGCACGCCGCGCGTCACCAGCTTTTTCCTGCAGCCGTCGCGGCCCTTCGCCTACCGTGCCGGACAGCATGTCGATGTCAGGCTGACGGCGCCTGACGGTTATCAGGCGCGGCGCTCCTACTCCATCGCCTCGGCACCGGAGACCGGCGAGACCATCGAGCTGGCGATTGAAAAACTCGAGGACGGCGAGGTCTCGCCGTTCTTTCACGAGATCGCGGCGGTGGGCGACGAGTTCGAATTGCGCGGGCCGCTCGGCGGCCATTTCGTCTGGTCCGACGGCGATGGCGGACCGCTCCTGCTCGTCGGCGGTGGGTCGGGCGTGGTGCCGTTGATGTCGATGGTCCGTCACCGGGCGATGCGGGGGTCGCTGGTTGCCGCCGCCCTGGTGGTTTCGGCGCGGGTCTGGGACGAGGTGATCTTTCGCGATGAGCTGATCGACCTCGCCGAGCGCCGGGATGGCTTCGACCTGGTGCTGACGCTGACGCGCGAGCCGGCCCGCCGTCCGGCGGATTATGCGCGGCGGGTCGACGCCGCGATGATGGTGCAAGCCATGACCAGGTTGCCCGCGCCGCCGAAGCTGGCCTTTGTCTGCGGCTCGAACGCATTCGTGACGGCCGCCGCCGAGGCACTGATCGATGCCGGGGTGCCTGCGGCTCTCATCCGCACCGAACGCTACGGGGTCTGACCCGGTTCTGCTTGCCCGGTTGCTGCCTTTGCCGGCCGGCCTAAACGGGCCGAAAACCGGCAGAACGGCGAGGCCGCGCTTGGCTGAAATGGTTAACGATTCGACAAACAACCCCGGCTGCGACTTTTATCGGTTTAAAAAATCGAACCGAACGGTTCGTTTCTGTTGACAATGCGTGCAGGACGCTGTGAACGCTGCCTTCCAAGTCCCCTTGCAGTCAGACCGAGGCGATGGGCTATCTTGTTGGCATTAAACGGTAAAAATGTGGCGGAGGGAGTCCGTGGCACAATTTCAAGGTGTAGATTCTTGGTCCACACCAAACAACTTCGTGATTGGAAACTGGCCATTGGCTTTCCCACATCGGGGCGGTCCGAACGACGCGAACTCCTCCCAAGACACGCCGCTAGACGGACTGAGACTAAGATACTGGAGTACTAAAAATGAAAAAGATCGCTCTTGCCGCCGTCGCCGTTTTGGCCATCACCGGCAGCGCCTTCGCCGGCAGCGACAATTATGGTTCCAATGGTGCGAACCAGCCTGCCGCCTCGGGCGACAGCTCGTACACGGCTTCCATTCAGAAGCCGGCTGATGCTGACAAGCAGCCTGTCCAGGGCGCCGACCGGAACCTCTTCGGCAACAACTAACAGCCGATCCCAGCATCAGGGCGGCGGGCATATCCGCCGCCCGGGATCTGAAAAAATTCAGGAGTATTGAAATGAAAAAGATCTTTCTTGCCGCCGTCGCCGTTTTGGCCATCACCGGCAGCGCCTTCGCCGGCAGCGACAATTATGGTTCCAACGGAGCCAACCAGCCGGCTGTCGCGGTCGACAGCTCGTACACGGCCTCCCTCAAGAAGTCAGATCAGGCTGAAAAGCAGCCGGTCGGCCAGGGCGCCGATCGCAACCTCTTCGGCAACAACTAACAGCCGATCCCACCATCAAGGCGGGCGGGCATGCCCGCCGCTTTGATCCGAAATCCAGGAGTATCCAAATGAAAAAGATTGTTCTTACTGCCGCCGCTCTCTTGATTACCGCCGGCGGCGCCTATGCCCAAAACGACAATGTTGGCGGGAGCGACATCAATAAGCAGTCGACCGTCAATGTCGACAAGACGCAGACGTATTCGGTGCGTGACAGCAACTCGCCGATCTACAAGTTGCTGAATTCGTCCGGCGATGTGCCCAAGTCCGCGCCTCAGGGCGCCGACCGCAACCTCTTCGGCAACAACTAACAGCCGAATTGGAATTCCAGACAAGAGGGGGGGGGCGCGGCCCCCGCGGAGGGGGGGGGGTATAAAAAACAACCCGCCCCCCACGAGCGCAAGGGTGTG
>NZ_JAMYLM010000025.1:0-77516 GCF_040317995.1 Mesorhizobium sp. M1334 | reverse complement strand
TCGAGCGAAATGGCTCAGACTTTGGATACCGATGAAGCACCCTGAAAGGTTTCGCCATGGACAAATGAACTTGCCTTGACGCATCACTCCTCATGTGAGCTTTGAGAGGAGTTCTTCGGTCGTTTGATGAGGAACGAGACGCAGGTCAAACTTAGCTTCGGCCCGCGTGGGAAGGACGGACATGGCACCGGGCCCTGTATACCCAGCGACGAGGCCCTGAAGGTTAATCGTTGGCTGCGATGCGAGACGTTCGAGACTGGCGCGATAGTTTTCATCGTTAATCCAGTGCTTGATTCCGCGGCTGGTCATTGCGTCCTCCTCGCTCGTAATGCGGGCGGTTTGGGCGATGAGATCACGCTGCCGATCGGTCAGTGGCTTAACATTTTCGAACCAGCCGTCGATTGCGGGCGTGTGCCCATCGGGCTCGACAAGGGTCGCAAGCGCCTTGATCAAATGCCAAGCTGGATTGTCGACGCGAGCTGCCTCCATTGCGTGTATGTTGATCGTAGGCCCACGTCCCCAGCGCTCGCCGCTTGCGATGAGTTGAAATTCTACTGTGCCTTTTGCACCGAGTAGAAGTGCGATACTGCCGTTGCTCGTCTGGGAAAGATCGGGAACAACGACTCCTATGCATTTCCGCAGCGCGGTGAGCACCTCCGGTTCCTCCGTCACCTGGCGAAAATTCGGCGATCCGATCTCCTCCTCTCCCTCGGCGATGAGGGCGATATTAACGGGCAACTTGCGTCCCGACGCCTGAACGGCGCGAATGGCCGAGAGGAAAGCGGCTTGCGGCCCTTTTTGGTTTTGTGCGCCGCGGCCTACCAAAACCTTGCCGACTTTTGGCTTGGCGACGATACGGCCCTCGAGAGGGGGGGAAAACCATTCGGAAGCGTCGAACGGCATCACATCGTACATGAAGTAGATACCGAGCCATTTAGAAGCACCAGTGTCGAGGGTACCGAAAACGCCCGGAAGTCCCTTGGTCGGCACAACCTTTACGCGCTGAAATCCTGTTTCTTTGAGAAGGGTCGCCATATATTCGGCTCCCTCCGTCGCGTTCAAGCGTTCCTGAGCTACTGTCGGAAGGGCAATCCACTGCCTTAGCATCTCGACTGAGGCATCGTGCCGAGCTGCAACGATCTTACCGAATACAGCCCGAACGTCTGTCGGGGCGAGCGGCGTCCCATCGGCTGTAAGTTCGCTTTCGTTATGCATCGGGCCGGAATGCCCCATGGCTAAGTTTTTGCCCTTCATCGTCACACCTCATTGGCTGGCTCAAAATTGCGGGCGGCAGTTTTACGTTAAGACAATTCTCGACTGAAAATCGCTCAATTCTACTTTGCGAATGCAAGTCGCGTTGCAAATACGTCGCGTGCTTGATTGGAAACGCTCAGCGCATTCACCGTACGTCGGTGGTTTGTGCAGTTCGCGCTACACCGCAAGAGCTTCTCTTTCAAAGTTGAGAGTGCCTAGAGAACGGGCAACGGACGATACTTAGGGGGACCTCACATATCGGCAGCTTGATATGCAAGAGGGCGGCGCGAGGTCTGCGCCATAAAACGGGTATAGCTGTGCGGATCTCGCAAATGCATTGATTTTGAAACGTTGCTTAGTATTTCGTCATGAGCTTTTTAAGCGATTAGTGCGCGCAAATTGGACGCATCGGAAAATGTTGCGGCTACTCCTCGCCAATCCCTGGTGCGGCCTCCACAATGTTAGCCCAATAGGCAATTCCGAATGGGATTGCCGCATCGTCGAAGTCGTATGCGGCATTGTGCAAAGCGGCCGACGGGCCATTGCCGATGAAAATGAGCGCTCCCGGGCAGGCTTGTAGCATGTAAGCGAAGTCCTCGGCACCATGACCGGCCTCAACTTCTCATCTACCGCAGCCACACCGGTGAGTCCTGCCGCACGAACGGCGAGAGCAGTGGCGGCGATATCATTCACGGTGGCTGGAACCGATCGGCGGTAGCGATAGGAAATGTCACCGCCGAAAGCTTGCGCGATTTTTCGCGCGGTCGCAGCTGGGTCTCAGCGAAATTACGCAGGGCAGGGGCCAACGCGCGGACTGTTCCTGCCAGCTCGACTTCGTCGACAAGCACAATGTAAGCATTCGAGGCGCGGAGCTTCGTGACGGAAATTACACTCGGCTGGATCGGTGCTGCCCGACACCATGCCTGCAGCCCAGTAAGGTCTCGTGCACAGCAAAGTCGAGTTCGGGGTTCCGATGAAGATGCGCGCCAGGCCGTGACCTCGTCGGCCCGGTGAATGCTGACTCCCTTGAGCGACTTCTCGCGGCCATCTTGGCCGTGGTTGGCACCATGTGCAGAATTCCCTATGCGTTTGGAATAGCTTGGGCGAAATGTGCATTCGGGTGAAACGAAACGGTCGCTTTTCCGCGGCGATTGCAATAGCGGCACCTTTTGAATGGCGTAGCGTTTCATTGAGCGTCCGATCTTGCAACGGGCGTTTCGGATCGCTTTGCGTAATGGTGGTTTCGCCTCTAGGGTATTAACATGATGGATGACCTTGACCGGCGGATACTTGGCGCCCTGCAAAAAAACAACAGGCTGTCGTTCGCCGACCTCGCGGACCTCGTGGGATCCTCTGCTGCCTCATGCATGCGCCGCGTGAACAAGTTACGCGGCGACGGCGTTATCACCGCTGATATCTCCCTGGTTGACCCCAAAGCGCTTGGGAAGTCGCTGACCGTAGTCGTAACGGTGGAGCTTGATCGCGAGCGTTTAGATCTAGTCGATGAGTTCAAGCGAGCGATGAGGGCGGCGAAAGAAGTCACTCAATGCTACATGGTGACAGGTGATGCTGACTTCGTTCTTATTGTAGCAGTGGAGGACGTCGAGGCCTTTGACGTTTTTGTAAAGACCAAACTCTACACAAATCCCAACGTCCGCAAGTTCAAGAGCATGATTGCGCTGGACCGCGTGAAGTTCGAGCCTCGGGTTCTGTTGTAGCCGTTGTGCGGCTGAACGTTTCCGCCACTCCCATCCCGTTTTTGAAGCGTGCATTGCGGCCCGGTCGCCACTTTGATCGCAATCACAGCATCGAAGTCTGCGATTTAATTGGATCGCCGGGTGACCGGATGCCGGCCACGAAGGGCTTATGGCCCTGCACAGCCGGCAATCGATCGCGCTTAGGACATCTGGCACGCGGGGCGTGCTGGCGGTCCGAGGTGCGCCAACATTGGAACTGCTGAGACGGAGCCGCCGGGCGGTTTTCGCGGTGGCAAATCGTGACCGGGTGTGCGGAGCGCCTGGATTGCAAGATTTGGAGGACCAAAGAATGACACTTGCTGCAGCCGAACCTGAAACGGCTCTCCCAGCCATAGAGCAGCGGCACCGGGATCAACGTCAGTATCCTCATGGCGTAGCCTTCATGGACGGTCAGTACCTGCCGATGTCTGAAGCTAAACTGTCCGTTCTTGACTGGGGCTTTCTGCATTCCGACGCCACCTACGACACCGTTCATGTTTGGGATGGGAGGTTCTTCAGGCTGGACCTGCACCTGGACCGGTTCTTCCGCGGAATGGAAAAGCTCCGCATGAAGCTTCCCTACGACCGCAGTGAGATCGAAAAGATCCTATCGACCTGTGTGGCGCTGTCCGGGCACAAGTCGGCCTATGTTGAAATGATCTGCACGCGAGGCGGCTCGCCCACCTTTAGCCGCGACCCGCGCCAGTCGGAGAACAGGTTCATCGCATTCGCGGTGCCTTTCGGATCGGTTGCCAACAAGGAGCAGCTGGAGCGCGGCCTGCATGTCGCGATCAGCAACACCGTCCGGATCCCGCCAAAGTCGATCGATCCGACCATCAAGAACTATCACTGGCTCGATTTGGTGAAGGGCCTGTTCGATGCGTACGACTACGGTGCCGAAACTGCATTGATCGTCGACATCAACGACAACATTGCCGAGGGGCCTGGCTTCAATGTTTTCACCGTCAAAGACGGCCGCTTGAAGACACCGGCTTATGGCGTCCTTGCGGGCATTACCAGGCAGACCGTATTTGATCTGTGCGACGAACTGGGCCTATCCGTCAGCGCCGGCGACATTGATCGCAACGAGCTGAAGGGCGCCGATGAGGTTTTCATTACGTCTACAGCGGGCGGGATTATGCCGGTGTCCAAGATTGACGAGACCGTCATATGGGGCGGCAGGGTTGGCGCTCTGACTCGCCAGCTGACAGACCTGTATTGGGAGAAGCATGCTGATCCGGCATGGTCGACGGGGGTAAATTACGCATAGTACCGCGACATATTGTCGAGCGTTCCTCCCCGTGCGGCTGGGGGTTGTGCCGCTTTGAGTTTGCAGATGACTGACGCTTTCAATTCTCATCTCTTGAACAAACTCGCGGGGCTGAAATCGGCCGGCCTCTACAAATCCGAACGGGTGATCGCCTCCACCCAGTCTGCTGAGATCAAGGTCGGCGGCCAGAAGGTGCTGAATTTCTGCGCCAACAACTATCTCGGCCTCGCCGACAGCGCCGAGTTGCGCCAGGCGGCCAAGCAGGCGCTTGACCGCTATGGCTACGGAATGGCCTCGGTGCGCTTCATCTGCGGCACGCAGGAGGAGCACAAGCAGCTCGAGGCGACGATTTCATCCTTCCTCGGCTTGGAGGACACCATCCTCTACGGCTCCTGTTTCGACGCCAATGGCGGCCTGTTCGAGACGCTGCTCGGCGAGGAAGACGCGATCATCTCCGATGCGCTGAACCACGCCTCGATCATTGATGGCGTCCGGCTGTCCAAGGCAAAGCGTTTTCGTTACGCCAATAACGACATGGCCGAATTGGAGTCGCGCCTGAAGGAAGCGAAGGATTGCCGCTTCCGGCTGATCGCCACCGATGGCGTGTTCTCGATGGACGGCATCATCGCCAATCTGAAGGGCGTCTGTGATCTTGCCGAGAAATACGATGCCATGGTCATGGTCGACGACAGCCATGCGGTCGGCTTCGTCGGCGCAAACGGCCGCGGCTCGGCCGAACATTGCGGCGTCGAGGGCAGGGTGGACATCATCACCGGCACGCTCGGCAAGGCGCTCGGCGGCGCATCCGGCGGCTACACATCGGGCAAGAGGCAGGTGGTCGACTGGCTGCGCCAGCGCTCGCGGCCCTATCTCTTCTCCAACACGCTGATGCCGGCGATCGCCGGCGCCTCGATAAAAGTGTTCGACATGATCCGCCACGGCGATGCGCTACGCGAACGCCTCTATGCCAATGCCGCGCGGTTCAGGTCTCAAATGGGCAAGCTCGGCTTCACGCTCGCTGGCGCCGACCATCCGATTATCCCGGTGATGCTGGGCGACGCCGCATTGGCGCAGGAGATGGCGGCGCGCATGCTGAAGCGCGGCATCTATGTCATCGGCTTCTCCTTCCCGGTGGTGCCGAAAGGCCAGGCGCGCATCCGCACGCAGATGTCGGCGGCGCACTCCTCTGGGGACATTAACCGTGCGGTTGAGGCGTTTGCGGAGGTTGCAAGGGAACTTTCGATCATATGACTGACGGTCGCTAACTACACGCCGCCGAACAGAGCTTCGGGCGAAAGCCGAGAACACCAGCTATCTGGACTAGCTGCTTCGGCGCCCGTAGGGTGAGCAGCTGGGGCTTTCCTTCAGTGACCACTACTGTTTCCTCATGCAGGACGATTTTCCCGGGTTCGTACTCTAACGTAGGCTCAATGCAGAGCACCATGCCGGGCTGCAACACTGTATTGTCCTCCAGTCGCCGCGAGAAGGTGTGGGAAGCGCAAGAGATTGGTCTTCAAGCGGCGACACCAAGGGTTACCGCCGGATTTGTGTTTGAACAGATGGCAAAGGGGCTCTCTTCCCGTGGGGCGGATCTCACATCACCGGCGAAACCACCTACACTGTCGTGAGCGACGCCAGGACAGTGCGCCACCCACACACCGGCACACGCTATCGGTCAGGCAGACAAACGTCTTCGTCGTACCCGACGATCCGAACTCGGCACGCGGAACCGTGACGTGGGAAAATTGCTACAGCCGAGGCGATTGGGATGTCAGAGTTAGGGTTTCGGCGACGGTTCGCGCTATACGCGCCTTTACACCGCGGAGGCTGCAGCCGCCGAGCGCCGATAACATTGCAATCACGCTGAAATTCGCAGCGTGCGTTTCAGCGACCGAGAAAAATTGGTGCATCCATTCCCCACCGGAACGTTAAAGTCGTAACTATCAAGCGTTGGATTGACTCCACCGCTGAATCGCTCTTGCATTTGGCCCTTTTCGCCCCTGCCTATGTTTTTATTGAGAGGAGACTTACATGACTTTAATCAAATGCGGCCTAGTGCAACTGAGCCTTAAAGCGCCGACCGACGCGAAGATCTCCACGATTCGGGATCGCCTGCTCGATGACCATGAGGCGTTTGTGGAACGCGCTGGAGCGCAGGGCGTTCAGGTCATTTGCTTTCAAGAATTATTCAATCAGTTTTACTTCGGCTGTGGACATGATGAAAAGTGGTTTTCCGCTGCTGAGAAAGTACCGGACGGTGTGACCATCACGCGCTGCCGAGATTGGGCGAAGCGGTATGGGATGGTAATCGTCGCTCCTATGTATGAGGAAGAGGCGCCAGGCGTCTACTATAACACTGCGGTGTTCATCGATGCGGATGGCTCTTATCTTGGCAAATACCGTAAGATGCACATCCCTGATGGTGGGTGGTGTCGGGAGAAAATGTATTTCAAACCCGGTAACCTCGGTTTCCCAGTCTTTCAAACGGCGTTCGGTCGGATTGGGGCGGTTATTTGCAATGATCGGCATTTCCCCGAGGGTTACCGAGCGCTTGCTCTCGCAGGCGCCGAGATTGTTTTCACGCCCACTTCGACGGGGCCTGCGGCTCGCCTCCCTTGGGAATCAGAAATTAGAACCGCAGCATTTGCCAACGGAATGTTCGTCGGCGCCCCAAACCGTGTTGGTGATGAGGGCACTGAAATGGGCAAGTATTTTGGGGCGTCGCTTTTTGCTGGACCCAAAGGTGACATTGTTGCGCAGGGAGGGGACGGTGACGAACTAGTCGTTGCGGAACTGGACACCGCATTGATGCGAGAAATGAGACAGGGTTGGGGATTCTTCCGCGACCGGCGGCCTGAAGCTTATTCACCGCTTTGCCAAACCGATATTATGTAGGCTCTTCGAGTATGCCGGAACAACGTGTCAAACGAAGACCTTGGGCTTGTGCCTGCAAAAGGTCTTTAATGACGCGCGCCCCAGTTGTCGCCTTTTGAACGATTGTGTGCGGAGTTTTCCCTGGTTCCTCCCAAGCGCAACTTGGCTGCCGGCGAGCAAGTTCGGCGGCAGCCACTTTTCCCGCGAGCTCTCCATTTCACCGGTCTCCCAAGGCGTTCGCCAGCCACAGGTACTTTCTAAGCGGAGCCGCTTCGCAGATTCTTCTGCAACCCGGCGGATAGAGTCGTAAGCGCTTAGCTGATCCCCTCCGTTTCAACCCTGCCCAGTCTGGCCTTGTCATGCGAAGAATCCCTCCGATTTGGACGGAGGTGTGTGCATGGAAAGAGACGGCAAAATGGGCGTCCAATTGGACGTCTCAAGCGCTGGCTATGCGGGTCGGCTGGAAGTGATCGAAGGTCCGACGGGTCGGCGGCGGCGCACAGACGCGGAGAAGGCGCGGATTGTGGCGGAGAGCCTGATGCCCGGTGTCCAGTTGGCGGAGGTGGCGCGCAAATACGGGGCGACGCGCTGGCAGATCTACGATTGGCGCAAGCGGCTGCGGAATGGATCTCTGGCACTACCCGAAAGCATGGCCGCAGCACCCGGCTTTGCGGCGCTGCTGGTCGAAGAGCCGCCTCCCCAGCCGCGGCACGCGCATACCGGGATCGAGATCCTGATGGACAACGTCGTGATCCGCGTCGGGCAGGATGCCGACGAGCGGCATCTGTCGTGGGTGATCCGGGCGGTGCGGGCCGCGACATGATCACGCCTGGCGCGCAGCTGAAGGTCTACGTCGCGACGCGGCCGGTCGACTTTCGCCGGGGACATGACGGCCTGGCTGCAGCGGTGCAGGAGATGACTGGACTCGACCCATTCTGCGGCGCGGCCTTTGTGTTCAGATCGAAGCGGGCCGACCGGATCAAGATCCTGGTCTGGGACAACTCGGGAATGGTGCTGATCCACAAGCGTCTGGAGGGCAGCAAGTTCGTCTGGCCACAGGTGCGCGACGGCGTGATGCGCCTGTCGTCGGCCCAGTTCGCGGCCCTGTTTGAAGGGCTTGATTGGCGGTTGGTGCGACCGGAGCGGGCCCGCCGTCCGCAGCTTGCCGGATGACTGCGGCAGAGTGACTCGGGGGGCATGTTCCGGTTGTCTGAGCTGACAGATACATGATTGAAATTGCACATGGTTCTGACGATTCTCACGCAGGAAAATGCAGTCCTAAAGGCGCTCCTGGAGGAGACGCAAGCCGCCTTGGCCGAACATCAGGCGGCGCTGGCCCAGTCGGAGGAGGCGCGGCGCCGGCTGGAGAGCATTGTCAGCGACCTGCAGCGCGAGAAGTTCGGCTCGAAATCGGAAAAACTGAGCCCGCAACGGTACAACCTGCCGCTGGAAGACGTGGAGATCGCCCAGGGCGTGCTCGACGCCGCTCAGGAAAAGGCCGAGGCGATCATCAAGGGCCGGTCGGGCGGCCAGACGCGCCAGCGCAACAGTAACCGCGGCCATCTGCCTGCCCATTTGCCACGCGTGGAGCGGGTCATCGAGCCGGAGAGCACGCTGTGCCCGTGCGGCTGCGGTGAAATGGCGAAGATCGGCGAGGACGTCTCCGAGCGGCTCGACGTCGTCCCGGCACAGTTCGGTAAGGCGCTTACATAGAGTCGAGCCATGCAAAGTTAGGTCGCCCATTGCATGCAACTCGTGTCTCGCATATCGCGTGGTGTTCGCCATAATTAGCGTCAGTTCACCATGGCGCCGGGACAACGCGGGTCGAAACGTTGGCGTTACGCCTTCGGCGATGGCGCCCATCCGACATCCCGACATTTTCGGGTGGACTTCTACGGAGAGGGGCGGTCAAAAGCTGGGAAATCCTCCGAAGAAAATCCAGGCCATTCTGCCGACTGGCGGGACGACTGGGGCCAGTACTTAATAATCTTGGTTGAGCTGTGATTCCTGGTCTCCACTGGGGGAGGCCGGTCCCCACAAGACCCTCTACAATCACTTCATGCGCTGGAACCGGCTGGCGTCCGATCGCATTTTCGCAGGCCTTGCCGGAACGTGCCCGGGCGAAGCGGATCATGATCGACGTCATCCATCTGAAGGCGCCCCGCACGGCGGTGAGCCTCGGTTCCTCTCTTGAAAATCGCCATGCTACGGGGTGAGTGTTTTAATGCAGCAGATTCGCGCCTAGTGCATTTCACACCGATCGCCTTTGTGCGGCTCACATTTCAGCAGTCGCCGCATTTTGACGTATATTCTCACTCGCCCGGGATATTCTTCCCAAGATGCCGACAATCAGGCGACAGGCGAATTGCTCGATCGTGGTATCGACAAGACCAAACAAGCGCGGGTTCACCGCTCAACTAACTAAAGGGGAATTAAACCATGATAATCTCTCGACGCGACATCCTCAAGGCGGGTTTGGCTGCCGGAACGGCTTTATCGATCCCTTCAGTGCTGCGGGCGCAGACAGTGTCAGCCGGCGCGCGGACAGTGCACATGGTGAAGTCGAGCGATCTGCGCATCTTCGATCCGATCTGGACGGCAACGAACGTCACCGCCGACCACGGCGCGGCTATTTACGATACGCTGTTCGCGTTCGACTCGAAGTTCATGCCGCAGCCGCAAATGGTCGAGAAATGGGAGGTCTCCGACGACAAGAAAACTTATACGTTCGAGCTGCGGGACGGCCTGCGCTGGCACGACGGTACCCCGGTCACCGCGGCCGACTGCGTCGCATCAATCCGTCGTTGGGGCCAGGTGGCCCCCGGCGGACAGCTGATCATGGCGCGCGCTGGCGATATCTCGAAGAAGGACGACAAGACTTTCGCTATCGCGCTTAAGGAGCCGCTTGGGCTTCTGATCGATCTCTTGGCAGATCTTACGCCGCCGTGCCTGTTCGTCATGCGAGAGAAGGACGCGAATCGGCCTGCAACCGAGCAGGTAACTACGACGATCGGATCGGGGCCGTTTAAGTTCAACGAAGCTCTTGCTAAGCCAGGCGCAAGCTACACCTATGATCGCAATGACAAATATGTACCGCGCAAGGAGCCGTCCGACGGATTGGCCGGCGGGAAGATCGTCAACGTGGATCGCGTCATCTGGGACGTTATCGCCGACCAGCAGACGGCGATGGCAGCTTTGCAAGCAGGTGAGATCGATTACTTCGAGACGCCGCCGGCAGATCTTTACCCCCTAGTTGAAAGCGATCCCAATCTTGAACTTCAGGTTCTGGACAAGGCCGGCTGGGACGCGCTCGTACGCATGAATTTCCTGCAGCCGCCATTCGACAATATTAAGGCGCGTCAAGCGATCCTTCATCTGATCGATCAAGAAGCGTTTATGCGCGTCATGGCCCCTGATCCGAAATATTCCAGTACCCTTACCTCTATCTTTGGAGACACTACGTCCGCTTTCAACGACGAGAATACGGGATGGTTCAAAAGGGGCGGCGACCCGGAAAAGGCTGAGCAGCTCTTCAAGGAAGCCGGATACGCCGGCGAGAAGGTCGTCATTCTAGATCCGACGGACTGGCACGAGGGCGACAGTGCCTCGCAGTTATTAGCGGCGGCGCTGCAGAAGATTGGGGTCAACGCCGAGCTCGCGTCGATGGATTGGGGTGCACTCTCCACGCGCCGAGCAAACAAAGGCCCCGTTGAGAATGGCGGCTGGAACATGTTCATCACGACGGAAATGGATTACTCCCTTGGCGATCCGCTCACAGATCCCCTCCTAACCGCGAATGGCGACCAAGCTTGGTACGGCTGGCCGAAGAACGACGAATATGAGGCGCTGAGGGCCAAATGGGCAAACGTCGCAACAGTCGAAGAGCGCAAAGCGCTTGCACGCAAGCTGCAAGGGATCTGGTGGGACTTCGTCGGCGATGTGAGGTTGGGAAAATACATCTCGCCGATCGCCCGCCGAAAGAGCCTGACGGGTCTCATCGGCGTGCCCGCGATCGTTCCGATGTGGAACATGCGGAAAGCCTGAGCCCAATCGGTGGGTCATTTTTTCCCGCAGATCGCTGTCGACGCTGACATTGGCAGGTGGTTGGGAGCCTCGTTTTTCTGCTACTCACGATGCTGCCGGGCACCCCCCATCAGTGCGTCAAGTCGGCCAAGGCCATGATGGTGCGCATCCGCTGGTTGCCGTTCTAGGTTATGGCCCGCTACGAGGGCCAGTTCTTGGTTTAGAGAGTTAAGTAACTCGCTTTCCATTCATCGAAGAGAGGTCGCCGTGAGCTACCGCATTCTGACCGGTCAGATCTGGCTAGAGACAAACACTTTCAATAAAATACCGACTACGCTGGAACATTTCCGGGCCTCGGGGTTGTTGCTGGGCAACGAGATTCCGTCGGCTCTGCGTGGCACGCACACTACGTTGGGCGCGGCATTCGAGGCGGCAGAGAAATTTGGCTGGACGCTGTCTCATCCACTCGTTGCTAGAGCCACCCCTGGAGGTTCGGTAACGACGGAAACATTTGAACAGCTTTGCACCTGGTTTCTAGGTGGCGCCCAGGGCTGCGATGGCGCTCTCTTCGAGTTGCATGGTGCGATGGTCGCTGAGGGCTACGAAGACGCGGAAGGTGAAATCCTCGCCCGGTTGCGGGACATGCTTGGTCCCAACGCACCAATCGTCGTCACACTGGACCTACACGCCAACGTCACAGCAAAGATGGCGGCGAACGCTTCAGCCCTGATCGCCGTTCGCACGTATCCTCATATAGATTACTATGAACGCACTTGGCAGGGGGCGAGACTGCTTGACCGTGCCCTTCGCGGTGAGATTCGCCCTAGCACCGTCATTGCGACGCGCCCGATGCTGGGGGGTCTTGACGGTGGTCGCACCCAAATAGGCCCGATGCGCGAACTGATTGACCGTGGCGAGGCGCTGGAGGGCGCCGGAGAAGCGCTCGTGGTCAGCGTCTGCGCTGGGTTCGAACTGAGCGACGTTAGCGATGTTGGTCCGAGCGTCACCGTTACGGCTGATGGCGACAGCGCTGAGGCACAGCGCATCGCCGAGGAATTCATGGATTATGCTTGGTCCACACGTGAGTTTGTGTCTTTCCCTTGGGCAGGCGCCAGCGTAGCCGAGGCCGTGGCGATGGCCAAATCCGGCGAGTGTGGTGCTGCAAAGCCGCTAGTGCTCGCTGATACCAACGATAATCCGGGCGGCGGTGCTTATGGTGACGCTACTGACTTATTGCGTGCTATGATCGCGGCGGACCTCCAGAATGCAGCCTTTTATGCGATTTTCGACCCCGTGGCCGTCCAGGCCGGCATTGTCATCGGCGTCGGTAACAAGGGGCGAATCAAACTCGGTGGCAAGCACGACCCCGAAGGGGAGGGGGGTCCGCTCGAAGTCGATGCGCAGATTGTATCGATTACCGACGGAAACTTCCGCTGCCACGGACCTTCCTTTTTGGGTGGTGGCGCCATGCAGAGTTTTGGGCCGAGCCTAATGGTACGTGTGGGCGGCATCGAAGTCGCAGTGATCTCACGGCGGGAACAGGCGGTCGACCTCGCCCAGGTCACTTCTCTCGGCATCGACCCGCTCCACTGCGCGACCATCGCGCTAAAGTCCTCTCATCATTTCCGCGCTGCGTTCGAACCGATTGCCCGCGAGGTGATTATGGTCGACGGGCGCGGGATGTTGGGATCGGAGTTCACATACCGGCATGTCCGCCGCCCGATCTGGCCACTTGACGATATCACTCTCTAAGATATGTCCCAATTCAGCCGGCTACACCCGAGAGGAACCTGGAAAAAACCTCAAGGGCGCTGCCCGGTGCGCAGTTGCGCAGCAGCGGGTTTGAGGAGGCGACCTTGTACCAGGCGATGGACTAGCAAAAGCCTTCACACCCCGAGATCTTCTGGAAGAAGGTTTAGTTTCTGGGCGATCCCCACGCTTGTGGCTGACTACCTCGGCCGATGGCGGCGCGGCTGCCGGTTATATTGTGCTTATGCGTCTTTTCTTAGGAAGCTGTGCATCGCGAATTCGGCGGTCTATGGACTGTCAGTTTGTCCGACCGTTGGCGAACTTAGGCGTTGAGCCCGAAAAAGCGCTGCACACGCTGCCGCACTTCGCGTGACTAGAAGGACAGTCCTGCGGCAATGGCCAAACATTTCAGATAATGCCGCTTTGTGAAGCCTCCATTTCAGCAGTCGAAACAATTTGAAGCGAGCTCTCCACACGTGGGTGATAAGATTTCAGTTATAACGCCATCCAATCAGGCGGCCACAAGAATGGACAATAAGTCCTCAATCCTGGCTTAACGAGGCGCTACGCTGGTTGAACGGACCAAGGCGGCGCTCAAAAAAGGGGAACTAAAAGATGACGATTTCTCGACGCAGCCTCTTTAAGGCGGGTATCGCGGCCAGTGCGGCTTTTTCGCTGCCTTCCGTGGTGCGGGCGCAAACGGCAGCAACGGACGCGCGGACGGTCCGCCTGGTTAAGACCGGTGTACCGAGCGTATTCGACCCCGTTCTTACAACGTCGCAAGACACCACCGACCATGCGGCGGCGATCTACGACACGCTGTTCGCACTCGATTCAAAATTCATTCCGCAGCCGCAGATGGTGGCTAAGTGGGGTGTATCCGATGACAGGAAGACTTACACTTTTGAGCTACGCGCTGGCTTAGGCTGGCACGATGGCAACCCCGTTACGGCAGCGGATTGTGTGGCCTCAATTCGCCGTTGGTCCCAGATCAGGCCAGAGGGCCAGTTTATGATGACGCGGGTCCAGGACATCTCGAAAAAGGACGAGAGGACTTTCGCCATCGTGCTCAAGGAACGGCTGGGTCTTCTCCCAAATTTCCTGGCCCACCCGCTCTACGTCATGCGAGAAAAGGATGCGGAGAAGCACGGGACTGAAGCTGTGACCACCAACATCGGATCGGGACCGTTCAAATTTAATGAATCGGCGGCGAGGCCGGGCGATAGTTTGACTTACGAACGCAATGATAAGTATTTACCGCGTCGAGAGCCGGTTGATGGATTGGCTGGAGCTAAAATCGTTAAGGTCGACCGCGTGATCTTGCAGAATATTCGTGACCCGCAGACTGCTGTGGCTGCGCTTCAGGCAGGTGAAATTGACTATTACGAGGTGCCGCCTGCGGATCTTTTCCCGGCGATTGCGAGCGATCCGAACCTTGAGCTTCAGATTCTGTACAAATACGGTCAAGATTTCTTCCTTCGCATTAATACCTTGCAAAAGCCTTTCGACAATGTGAAGGCGCGCCAGGCATTGCTTCATCTGGTCGACCAACAGGCGTTTTTGCAGGTCCTTTCCTCCGACCCTAAATACACGAATATCGTGACTTCATTTTTTGGCAGCGGTAATCTCGCAACTAATGACGAGAATACCAAATGGTTCAAGAAAGGCGGTGACCCAGAGAAGGCGAAGCAGCTCTTCAAGGAAGCCGGATATGCGGGCGAGAAAGTCGTCATACTTCAACCTACTGACTGGTCCGATGGCAGTAACACTTCGCAAATTCTAGCCGATGCTTTGCGGAAGATTGGGATCAACTCCGAGCTTGCCCCGAGCGATTGGGGTGGCGTTTCCGCACGGCGAGCAAAGAAGGGGCCTATTGAGGATGGGGGATGGAGCATCTTCATCACAAGCGACAGTGACTTCAATCGCGGCCAGCCACTGACTGCAAACCATTTAGCAATGAATGGGGAGAAGGCATGGTACGGCTGGCCTCACAGCGAGGAGTATGAGGCCCTTCGTGCAAAATGGGCCGAGGTTGAGACGGTGGATGAGCGCAATTCGCTAGCGCGCAAAATGCAGGCGATTGCATGGGACTATGTGCCCGAAGTTCTCCTTGGACAATACACGGCGCCAATCGCGCGCCGCAAGACGCTCACCGGCCTCATCGGCATGCCTGATATAGTTCCGCTCTGGAACATTGAAAAAGCCTGAGCGATGGCGGCCTACATCCTTCGTAGAATGGTTTCGACCATCGCCGTCATGGCGATGGTTGGGATCTTCGTTTTCCTGCTTCTCCGGCTCGCGCCAGGCGATCCGGCGGCCATGATCGCGGGTAAGTCGGCCACGGCGGAGATGGTCGCCGGCATCCGCGAAAAGCTGGGCTTGAACGATCCTATGCCGGTTCAGTTCATACGTTGGGTGCGCGACATGCTCGGCGGCGATTTCGGCATCTCGATTTTTTCCGGACGACCCGTTCTCGAGTTGATCTGGCAGCGGCTTGAGCCGACCCTTTCGCTGTCGATCCTGACAATGATCCTTTCGGTGACGGTCGGGGTCTCCTTCGGCATCCTTGCCGCGTGGCGAACTGGCGGCTGCATCGATCGCCTCCTAGCGGTGTTTTCGGCGCTTGGCTATTCTGTCCCGGTCTTTGTCATCGGCTATTTTTTCATATACTTCTTCGCAATCAGAGTACACTGGCTACCGGTACAGGGATATGTCCCGATTGATGACGGGCTGTGGCCGTGGTTCGTGCATCTAATGCTTCCCACCTTGGCTTTAGGTCTTGGGTACATTGCATTTATCGCCCGGGTCACGCGGGCGAGTATGCTCGAGGTCCTCTCGGAAGACTATATGCGAACGGCTGCTGCGAAGGGCGCTTCGTCCTATGCGATGCTTTTCCATCATGCCTTGAAGAATGCCGGCGTCCCGATCCTGACCGTCATCGGCATAAGCTTCGCCTATCTGATCGGCGGGGTCGTCCTCACGGAAACGGTGTTCAACATACCCGGTATCGGTCGTCTGGTCGTCGATGCGATCAACAATCGCGACTATCCTATAATCCAGAGCGTACTCATCCTGACTTCGGGTCTGTACGTCTTTATCAACCTCACGGTCGATCTTGCCTATACGCTGATCGATCCCCGAATCCGGTATTGATATGACGCTCATCTTCGCACCAGGCGAATCCGTGCCCATGGCTCGGCTGCAGCTATCCGATCTTCCCCGTCTGGCAAGACGGCACCCGCTGGTTCTGTTAGGCGGCGGCCTCCTGGCGCTCTTGATCATTCTGGCTCTCGCCGCCCCGCTTTACGCCGGCGATCCGGTGAACATGGATCCGTTCAAGCGCCTGCAGCCGCCTTCCGCCGAGATGTGGTTCGGGAGCGACAATCTGGGCCGGGACGTCTTTGCCCGAACAATTTTCGGTGCCCGCATCTCCCTCCTGGTAGGGCTGCTGTCGGCAGCGACGGCAGCCGTGGCCGGGCTTTTGATCGGTGTCATGGCAGGTTACAGCCGAAGCTTCGACAATGTTGTCATGCGGGTCATGGACGGCCTGATGTCAATCCCGACCATTCTTCTGGCGATTGCCCTTATTTCCCTGACGGGCCCCGGCATCGGCATCCTCATCGTCGCGATCGCGATCCCCGAGACGCCAGCCGTCGCGCGGCTGGTTCGTGCAGTGGTTCTGGGCGTTCGCGAGCGTCCATACGTGGAGGCCGCGCTCTGCGGCGGTGCGCGCCTGCCCAAGGTGCTGTGGCGGCATATCTTGCCGAGTACCATTCCTGCGCTGATGGTCCAGGGCGCTACCGTCTGCGCCAGTGCAATCCTGACGGAGGCGGGTCTGAGCTTCCTCGGCGTGGGCGTACCGCCCGAGATCCCCAGCTGGGGCAATATGATCGCCAGTTCGCGGCTGTATCTCGCTATTGCCCCATTGACGATCTTCGCCCCCGGTATCTGCCTTGCCGTCACAGTCCTTGCCGTCAACCTGCTTGGCGACGGCCTGCGCGATATGTTCGATCCCCGCTCAAAGCGGAGACGCTGACATGCTGATGCGAGAATCTGCAGAGGATGATGTACTTCTCGACGTTCGCGACCTTGAGACGCATTTTTACGGCGAAGAAAGCGTCACCCGCGCCCTGGGCGGCATCAGCTTCCAGGTGAAAAAAGGCGAAACGCTCGGCGTTGTCGGCGAATCCGGGTGCGGAAAAAGCGTTACCGCTCTCTCCATCCTTCGCCTGCTGCCGAAGCTGAGCGCCAGGACTGTTGGCGGCGAGGTCCGTTTTCACGGACGCGACCTCCTTGAACTGTCTGATCGGGAGATGCGAAAGATCCGCGGCGACCAGATCGCCATGATCTTCCAGGAGCCGATGACGAGCCTGAACCCCGTCTATACGGTCGGCCACCAGATCGCCGAAGCGGTGCAGATCCACACGAATGCCTCCCGTTCCGTTGCCATGGCGAAGGCCGAGGAGATGCTTCGTCTCGTCCGCATTGCGGACCCCGAGCGTCGCGTCAACAACTATCCTCACGAAATGTCAGGCGGAATGCGCCAACGTGCCATGATCGCCATGGCCCTTGCCTGCTCGCCGGAACTCTTGATCGCCGACGAGCCGACGACCGCGCTCGACGTCACCATCCAGGCGCAGATCCTGCGGCTGATCGTCGATCTGAAAGAGCGCACGGGAACGGCCGTCATGTTCATCACGCATGATCTAGGCGTTGTCGCCGAGACATGCCAACGCGTGATCGTGATGTATGCTGGCCGGATTGTAGAACAAGCGAACGTGATAGATCTGTTTTCGCGGCCCGCGCATCCCTACACCCAGGGCCTCATGCGATCGGTACCGGATCCGCGACGCGGCCGCCAGCGCCGCCTTCCCGAGATTCCCGGCATTGTCCCAAGTCTGCGCGAGCCCATTGTCGGGTGCAGCTTTGCGCCTCGCTGCCCGTTCGCCATGGACATTTGCCGCGAGAAGACACCCATCCTGCGTGATGTCGGATCGAGCCACACCGCAGCTTGCTGGCGCGCCGAAGAGGTGATGGGCGCATGAACGGACCTCTGCTGAAAGTCGAGAATCTGACCAAGCACTATCCGCTTGGCTCGGGAATCTTCAAGAAAAGCATTCCGGTGATCCGGGCGGTGGAGGATGTATCCTTCACCGTCGAGGCGGGTGAGACACTCTGCATCGTCGGCGAATCCGGCTGCGGCAAGTCCACCGTCGCGCGGCTCCTGATGCGGCTCGTGCAGCCGACTAGCGGGCGCGTGCTGATCGACGGGACCGATATTGCGAGCCTCAAGAAGGACGCGCTTCACGCGTGGCGCCGTCGGATGCAGATGGTCTTTCAGGATCCTTACTCGTCGCTGAACCCGCGCCTCACGGCCGGACAGATCATCACCGAACCGGTCGAGAATTTTGAACGTCTCAGCCGCATGCAGCGACAGGCACTCGCCGCGGACCTTCTCCGAAAAGTCGGAATGTCGCCCGAGATGATGCATAGGCTCCCGTCCGAATTGTCGGGCGGTCAGCGCCAGCGGCTCGGCATTGCGCGCGCCCTGTCGCTCAACCCCTCGCTCATCATCGCCGACGAAGCGGTGTCAGCCCTTGATGTCTCCGTGCAGGCGCAGATTCTGAACCTGCTTCTCGATCTCCAGCAGCAGATGGGCATCGCCTTCGTCTTCATCTCGCATGACCTCGGCGTCGTGGAGCATATCGCGCATCGCGTTGCGGTCATGTACCTGGGGCGGATCGTGGAGCTCGCCCCGAGCGAGGTGCTCTTTGCGAAACCGGTGCACCCCTACACCGAGGCGCTGATCGCGGCAGCTCCGGTGCCGGATCCGACGCGCGTTCGGCTGGAGGTGCCGGTCGAAGGCGAAGTGCCAAGTCCGATCAATCCGCCGAAAGGCTGCGCGTTCCATCCGCGCTGCCCCCTTGCCATCGAGCGTTGCCGCATCGAAGTGCCGCCTCTTGTGCCGATGGCCGACGGGCGCGTCGTCGCCTGCCACGTGCGCGCTCCTGCTGCCGGTCTCTTGGGTCCGTCGAATATAATTGCTGGGGATCAACTTGCGCCGATTGGAGAATCACACACCTCCATCTTTGGATAAAGAAGACGTTCTGTACTCGCGAAAATGGAAATCACATGGAAGATAACGGACCCCATAACGACACCCACCCGACTGGTCATGCCGATCGTTTTGACGAGGTTGGTTCGATTGCGACAAGTGTCGCTGATGGATTCACAATAGCAGCGGTCGGCGATCTTCTTTACGGACGCCCAGTAAAAAACGGCTATTATCCGGGTTTGGACGAAGTCTTAAAGATTTTTGATGCCAAAGACGTCGTCTTTGGAAATCTGGAAACTAACATCCTAGATGTTGAGTCCAAGGGGTGCCCTCAAGCCGAGTATGGTGGAGCTTATTTGATCAGTGTTCCGGAAGTGGGACCTGATCTGCGCGAAATGGGCTTCAACATGGTCAGCCGCGCGAACAACCATACTCTCGACTGGGGTGTAGAAGGCATGCGCGAAACCAGCCGCGCGCTAAATAGGAGCGGGATTGTCCATGCTGGTGCTGGCGACAATCTGGCCCAGGCCGGCGCCGCCCGGTTCCTTGAAACCCCACGTGGTAGAGTGGCGCTAGTCTCCTTTGCGGCTACGTTCGAGCCGATGGCTCGTGCTTGCGATCCTGCAGGCGAGGCTCCGGGCAGACCAGGCCTCAATCCCCTTCGTTTGGCGAAAAGTATCGTCGTGACGCCAGAAATGCTCGAGAATCTAAGGTGCGTGCGAGAGGCGCTTCCCTGGTATGCTCCCCCTCCCAAAGAGGCTTCGCACGTGGCCATTCAATGGCCATTTGGAGAGGTAGTATTCAAAGCAGGGGAAAAGCCTGGCTACAGCTTTGAACCAAATGCGCGCGACGTCGACAATATTTTTCGCAACGTGCGCCAGGGTAAGCAGTTCAGCGACTTCTGCGTAGCCACGAACCACGGGCACGAGCCGGGCGAGTTCAGCCGAGAACCGGCTGACTTCGAACAAGCATTTGCGCGCAAACTGATCGACGCTGGAGCGGATGTATATATTAATCATGGGCCCCATCACGTCAGAGGTATCGAAATCTATAAGGGACGACCAATTTTCTATGCCTTGGGTAATTTCTTCAATCAGGACTTAAGGTCCCCAGTTGGTGCCGACATGTTCGACGCGCACGAAAAGGATCCTCGAATTCACACCGATGCTGAGGTAAGTGCTCACGAAATGGCGGTGGGATATCCGTCAGCAGAGGGGTTCATTCCGCTTCGCGACGCAGAGTTCTACGAAGGGGTCGTCAGCGTGAGCCGTTTCGAGGAAAACCAGCTGGCCGAGATTCGGCTCTATCCAATTGAGCTCCGTCGGACCGCCAGATTTGCCAACCGCGGTGTGCCACGCTTGGCGCCTCCGCAACAAGGAAAGGTAATCCTAAGCAGAATTAAAGAACTTTCTAAACCATTCGGCACGGAAATTGAGATCGACAACTGCGTCGGAACGATCCGCCTGCAGCCAAGCTAGACCCCACGAAGCTAGCCGGAAGCACCGCAATAGCCGACCGCGCACATGACGGCGATGTGAAGCGCGCGTTCGAGCTGGCTGTTGTTTGCCCAGCAGCGTCGAAAGTTAAAGGGACCAAGTTCGTCAGAAGGGGTAAGCTACGTTTCACGCCGAAGAGCTTTCTGACGCATTTGTTTCAATAATCCTTGTTGTTTGGCGTCAAACTGGCGCTCCCATGCTGTTGCATGGCAACTGAAGGACTCACCTCCGACGTGCAAGCGCAGAAGCCTGGCGGTTTCGGCGATGACAATGCCCCAATCGCCTCAACGCGTTCCAGGACTCATTGCAGTAACATAAAGATAGAGGATGCTGAGATGCAGACGGGGATGGGTGTGATTGATCCGAGGGGCTTGGCGGCCCTCAAATGGCGCTGCATTGGACCCACCAGAGGCGGCCGCGTTGTGGCGGTCGCGGGCGACCCGATCCATCCGATGGTGTTCTATTTTGGCGCCTGCGCGGGAGGTGTGTGGAAGACGACCGACGGTGGCGTTTATTGGCGCTGCATATCCGACGGTTATTTTGCGAGTGCAAGCGTCGGAGCGCTGGAGGTTGCCCGCTCGGACCCCAACGTGATCTATGCCGGCATGGGCGAAACGACGATCCGAGGCGATGTCTCTTACGGTGACGGCGTTTACAGGTCGAGTGATGCAGGTGGCAGTTGGACTCATCTCGGTCTCAAAGAGACCCGGCATATCGGTAAGATTTGCATTCATCCGCAGGACCCCGAGCTTGTCTTTGTGGCCGCGCTTGGCGATGTATTTGGGCCCAACGAAGAACGCGGCTTATTTCGGTCGAAGGACGGAGGTAAGAATTGGCAGAAAATCCTTTATCGCGGTCCCGATGCCGGCGCAGTCGACATCTCGATGGATTCTAAGAATCCGCGCATCCTTTTTGCCACGACCTGGCAGACACGTCGGAACTTTTGGAGCCTGAACAGCGGAGGGCCGGGAAGCGGATTGTTCCGGTCGTTCGACGGGGGCGATAGCTGGGAGGAGTTGTCCGGACGAAACGGGCTACCAAGTGGTCTGCTCGGTAAGATCGGTGTTTCAGTTTCCGAGGCGCAATCCGGTAGAGTCTACGCGCTCATTGAGGCAGAAGGTGACAAGATTGGGCTTTATCGCACAGACGATTATGGCGACCAATGGATCCAGGTCTCGCAGAACCGCGATCTGATGCATCGCCCTTTTTATTACGCTCATGTTTTCGCCGACCCTGGCCAGCCCGAAACGGTTTATGTCAACAATCTACAAATGTGGAAGTCCTCTGACGGTGGGTTGAGCTTCACCGAAGTCACGACCCCCCACGACGACAACCACGCTCTTTGGATCGACCCGGCTGATCCCAAGCGAATGATTCAGGGCAATGATGGAGGCGCCTGCGTAACCTTTAACGGTGGCGAGACCTGGTCGACGATCTACAACCAACCGACGGCGCAGTTCTATCGCATTGACGTCGATGACCAATACCCATACCGCGTCTACGCCACCCAGCAGGATAATACCGCGATCTCGGTCCCAAGCGCTTCGGAGTGGGGGGTCATTCCATTGAGCGACTGCACCTATCCTGGCACCGGCGAGAGTGGGTTCATCGCTGTCAATCCCGAGAATCCTAATATCGTGTATTGCGGTGCGGTCGGCTCAAGTCCCGGCAGCACTTCATCGCTACAACGTTATGACCATCGCACCCGTCAGATTCGCGTGGTCAACGTCTGGCCGGAATACACGGTCAGTATGGCGCCGAAGGACATGCGCTACCGCTTTGGCTGGACCTTTCCGATCTCTTTCTCACCGCACGATCCGAATATGATTTACGCTGGCGGGAACCGCGTCTTCCGAAGCATCGACGAAGGGTCGAGTTGGACGGTGATCTCGCCCGATCTGAGCCTCAACGACCCGGCTAGACAGGACTATTCGGGGGGGGGCCTGACCAGCGACAACTCCGGCGCGGAGGTGCATGCCACCTGCGCTTCGCTTGTGGAATCTCGGCACCGCAAAGGCGAGATCTGGGCTTCCACGGATGACGGCCTGGTTCAAGTGACAAGGAACGAGGGAGTTCTATGGAGCAACGTCACACCGACGGACATGCCCGAACTCGCCTATGTTGGGTCCCTCGAAATCTCCCCGCACGATGCAGACACCGTTTATGTTGCGGCCACGCGATACAAACTTTGCGACTACCGGCCCTACCTTTTCCGCACTAAGGATGGTGGCAAAACTTGGCGGTCGATCAGCGGCGACTTCCCGATAGGCGAGATCACCCGGGTGCTGCGCGCCGATCCGGTTCGGCCGGGGCTGCTATTCGTCGGCACCGAAACCGGAGTTTTCTTTAGCCTCGATGACGGTGCCCGTTGGTCGCGCATGGTCGGCGGCTTGACCGTGGTTCCGGTCTACGATCTCAAGATCAAAGGAAGCGATCTCATTGCCGGCACCCATGGTCGGTCCTTCTGGATCCTCGATGACATTACCCCATTACGCGAACTGGCCGCAGATCAGAAGGATGTAAAGCTTATTAAGCCACGCCCTACAGTCCGAACCAAGCTGGCATTGGCTGCCGGGCAGGGTTTTTCAAAAGTCGGCATCTCCAAGGCTGGGATAGGGTACCAGACTTGGGGAATTGGTGCCGCCACAGAGGTCATGGAGTTGGAAGATGGACAGATCGCTCGCCGATGTCTCGACTGCGGTGAGAACCCGCCGGACGGAGCGATTGTCTATTACTGGTTGCCGAGCGATGCGGAACAGCCCGTCAAACTGACCTTTCAGAACGCGGATGGAAGCGTAATCGCCAACTTCTCAAGCGATGATAAAGACTTGCCCCCGCACGCTAAGCCAGGCACGAAGGCCGGGCTAAATCGGTTCCTCTGGGATCTCAGGTATCCGGGACCGACCAAGCTGGACCGATCGTTGGAGATCCGAAAGTACAAGCCTCTCGCGGCGGATAGCGATGACCCGAGCGGCCCTGCCATCGTTCCAGGTAGCTACAAAGTCCAGCTTCAAACTGGCGGCGTGGATGAAACGGTCAGCTTCTCCGTCGTCAAGGATCCACGCATAACTACGACTGAGAAGGAATTCACCGAGCAATCCGCACTTCTGCAAGAGCTGTTCGGCAGGCTTTCGGCACTCAATCAGACCGTCAATCACATTCGGTCAATCAAGCGACAGACGACGGATGTGCACAAGCGGCTCGGTGATAGCACGCCACTTAGGGAGCGTGCGCAAGCGTTGGTCGGGCAGCTTGAGGCAATCGAAGGAGCACTGATCGACATCAAGCAGGAGACGCCGCGCGACCAAGAGCGGAACCCGCCTGGCTTAAAGGACAAGCTTGTCGATCTCATCAGTGTAGTGGCGGTCGCCGACGAGGCGCCGACGCTCCCAGCCCGCCAAGTTGCTGACGAAATCATGTCGAAGGTCGAAGAGGAGATTCAAAAGTTTGGCGTGCTTGTGGACGATGAGGCCGCGGCGCTCAACGTCGCCCTCAGGAGTGCGGGCGTCGAGCCCATAAGGTTCAGCAGGGCTGGCGATTGAGAAATACGATTGCTTATTCATCTGGAAGGAGAAACATATGGACTTTTTCGAGCGCATTTTCGGCGTGGCTCCGGATGGAGGCGACGGTACTACCGAGATGCTCTACATCGCCGCCGGGTTCGTGGTCATAGCGATGGTAGCCGGTCGCAGGTGGCTCCGCCGACACTCCAGCGCGCGACGCCGTTAGCTGTCCTCTGAAGTCGAGAGTCTCTGCAGCGCCATCACCCAATTCGACACTCAGCCAGTGGTTCTGGGCGCGAGTCATTCAGAATTGTGGCCGGTCCAAGGAGACGGCGACCATCGTCCGTCCGCTCTGACCGAATATGTGGAGAGCTATGATGGATTTTGGGTGATGGGGGTTGATCAAGCGGCGCTTTGCGGCTTCATTTCGATGACCTCGATCCCATCCTGGAACCTGGCACCTGCGAGCAGTTTCGGCAACTGATTTTGTCCCTTCAATCGACGCCAGGATTTGGCGGCGGCCATGACGAGCTTGAAGACCATCAGCCTGGCGGTCTTCGACGACAGGGAGCCCTTCGTGCGCACCGTTCGGTGGCGAACGGTGGCAAAGACGCTCTCGATCGGATTCGACGTTCGCAGATGATCCCAGTGATCGGCGGGGAAGTCGTAGAACGCCAGCAACGTCTCGCGATCCTTCGTCAGGCAGTCGAGCGCCTTGTCGTACTTCGCGCCGTATTTCTCGGCGAACACATCGATCGCCATTTTGGCTGCTGAGCGTGTCGGCGCGCCGTAAATCTCGCGCAAATCCGTTTTCATGTTGGCCTGCACCTAGAGCGGCACCTTGTTCAGGACCTTGGCTGTCTTGTGCACCCAACAGCGTTGGTGCCTGGTCCCGAGAAGCAACTCATCGAGCGCCTTCCAGAAGCCGAGTGCGCCGTGGCCGATGGCAATATCGGGCGCGATCTTCAGGGCACGCCGCTTCACGTCGACCAGCAACTCGCGCCAGCTCTGCGCGCTCTCGCGAACGCCGGTCTGGAAACCGAAGTTCTTTCCTGCCCTCGGGCGTGGCGCCGATCAGAACCAGCATGCATTCGGCTTGGTCTTCCATCCGCGCCTGCAGGTAGACCCCGTCCGCCCACACATAGACGTAGCGGCGCGCCGAAAGATCGCGCTTTTGCCAACGCTCGTAATCGGCGTTCCACTCCGCCGTCAGCCGCGTGATCACCGACGGTGAAAGGTTCGGCGCATCTTGCCCACAAGCGCGCTCAGCGCTTCCTGAAAATCGCCCGTCGAAACACCACGCAAGTAGAGAACGAACAGACAAATGGCAATTCTCCTCATCGCCGAACACGACAACGCAACGCTTTCGGACCAGACCGCCAAGGCGCTTTCGGCGGCACTCCAGATCGGCTCGGACGTGCATGTGCTGGTTGCCGGCAAGGGCGCCAAGGCGGCGGCCGATGCCGCCGCCAAGCTGAAGGGCGTCAGCAAGGCGCTGCTCGCCGAAGCCGACGAACTCACCGAGCAACTCGCCGAACCGATGGCCGCGCTCGTCGTTTCATTGGCTGGTAGCTACGACACCATCATCGCGCCGGCGACCTCGTCGGGCAAGAATGTCGCGCCGCGCGTGGCCGCCCTGCTCGATGTCGCGCAGGTGTCCGAGATCATCGAAGTCGTATCGCCCGACACCTTCAAGCGGCCGATCTATGCCGGCAACGCCATCCAGGCGGTGCAGTCGAGCGACGCCAAGAAGGTCATCACCGTTCGCACCGCTTCATTTCCCGTCGCCTCCCAAGTCAATGCGGCTGCCGTCGAGATTATCTCGGCGGCAGCCGACCCCGGTTTATCGTCCTTCATTGAGAACAAGCTTTCCGGAACTGATCGTCCGGAGCTGACCTCCGCCAGAATTATCATCTCGGGTGGTCGTGCGCTGGGCTCCTCGGAAAAGTTCCAGGAGGTCATCCTGCCGGTCGCCGACAAGCTCGGTGCGGCGGTTGGTGCTTCGCGCGCCGCGGTCGATGCCGGCTATGCGCCGAACGACTGGCAGGTCGGCCAGACCGGCAAGGTCGTGGCGCCCGACCTCTACATTGCGGTGGGCATTTCCGGCGCCATCCAGCACCTTGCCGGCATGAAGGACTCGAAGGTCATCATCGCTATCAACAAGGACGAGGAAGCACCTATCTTCCAGGTTGCCGATTACGCATCGTAGGCGATCTGTTCGTCATCCTGCCGGAGCTGGAAAAGGCGCTCTCAGGTGGCCGAAGCGAGAAAGATGGCTTGGTTCGATCCTCTCGGTAGTGGTTAGGAAACGACGGCATCCTCTGGTCGGTACGCCACTAAAATTCGAGCGGTGACAGAGTGAACTTAATAAACAAGAGATTTGTGATCGAGCGGCAATCGGACGGCGTAAATCTAGATGTCTACCCATTCATGCCTTTGGCTGATGGAATGACGGAATTCTTGATAGTCCTTGTTCCGGGATTTTCACAACTGTGTATGTCGTCGTTCATCGATCCATTGCGGTACGCAAACAGATTGTCCGGCTGCGAGCGGTTTCGATGGAGGTTGATAAGCGACGACGGCACCCCTGTTATGTGTGCCAGTGGCGTCCGAGTGTGCGTGGATGCAAGTCTTAATGAAGAAGCCAAGCTTCTGAAATCGAAACGTTTACCCGATGGCATCGTGGTTTGCACGGGCGAGGGAATCGAGCACTATCAATCAGCACCACTGGTGGCGCTTCTACGCCTCTGTGCGCGTCGCAATGTGAGGCTTTACGGACTTGGCACCGGCGCGTGGATCCTTGCTGCGGCCGGTCTGTTGTCAGATACGCGCTGCACCATCCATTGGGACACGATGGCAGCGTTCTCGGAGACATTTGAAGGCCTCAAACTGACCGACGCGCTGTTCGTCGAGCAGAAAGGAATAGTTACTTGCGCCGGTGAATTTGCGGCGTTTGATCTCGCGATCAGCTCAGTAGAACACCGATGTGGTTCCGATGTGGCGCGATCAGTCTGCCGCTTCCTCACAGCCGATCGATGGCGCGAGGGGGAAAGCTGCCCCAGCTCCCCTTGGGCTTCGCTTCAGCGGCGCGAGCG
Organism: Mesorhizobium sp. M1334; assembly: GCF_040317995.1. Classification (NCBI taxonomy): domain Bacteria; kingdom Pseudomonadati; phylum Pseudomonadota; class Alphaproteobacteria; order Hyphomicrobiales; family Phyllobacteriaceae; genus Mesorhizobium; species Mesorhizobium sp. M1334. The sequence goes on along the minus strand of NZ_JAMYLM010000025.1, from coordinate 50,461 downwards.
AAAAGCTAATCCGCCTCATTCGCATTATGGAAAATTCTGTAGATGAGCCATTGACGATCCGCGCGATTGCTCAACAGCAAGGCCTTTCTTGCCGGGAAATCCAGCGCCTCTTTCTTCATCATCTCAAGGCGACGCCGATGCGATACTATCTTTTGCTCAGAATGGCGCGGGCGCGCCAACTACTCGAATTGACCGATATGTCCGTGCTGCAGGTGCCGATTGCTTGCGGTTTCGTCTCATCATCGCATTTTTCAAAATGTTTTCGTGATCACTTCGGTGAAGCACCCAGCAGTCTTCGACGCGGTTAAGTCGATTTTCTAGCGATTCCGGACCCTCGCAGCTAAGGCGAGAAGTATGTTTTGGTTCATTGGAGCTGCCCCCTCTAGAACACGCGTTCCTTTATGTTGAGATTGAACCAAAACGCTGGTTATTGGGTCGCCGTCCTGGCGGGGGAGGTCTCGACTGTCACCTTCTCGGGCTACCCGGGCATAACTGCTTTTATCTTAGGCACTCGCTGAGGTGGGCTGCGGATCGAGGATCATAATGCCCATGTCTTATGTGCGCGCCTGTGCCTTGTCCCGAAGCTGGGCAAGGGGTCCCAGCAGTCCTCGTGATATCGCCGCCGCGCATGTTTCGACATCTTCTCCCTACTGCCCGGCGACAGCGAAGTGATCAACCAGGTCGATCTACTCAGTTCCAAGGAACGAAGATCGCGCCAAGATCGGTGCGGATAGCGGCAGGCGCCGGAGATCGGATCGGCTACAACACGCATGATTGGCCTCAGCAGAGTTGTTGGTCAGGAGCCCCACCCGTACCCATCCGGTGAAGACCGCAGACGTGTATCCGGCAGCCATGAGGACCTGAGCACCGCGGTGCCGGCGTCAAGTTTTTGATGGGGAGACGCGATGATATTCTTCGAGGAGGAGTTCGACCTCCTCGATGCCTTCATCGGTGAAGGCCAAGATCCCGTCGTCGTCGTTGGCGCCGTAGACCCAGATGACGCCGTCCTCGGGCTCGAGACCGAGGATCAGTTCCTGGATGAGCGCTTCGCTGACGCCGAGGTCCCTGGCGACACGTTCGACGGTGTAGACGTGATGCACCTTATTGCGCTGCATGATCAGGCCGCCGCTGATTGGGTCCGCAGTTGTGCGGATCTCCAATTCCACGGCAGCAAATCATCGATCCGATGGGCTGGGTGGGCTGCGATGCGCGCCAGGATATCGGCGAGCCAGGCCTGCGGGTCGATATCGTTCATCTTGGCGCTGACGATCAGGCTGTAGAGAACGGCAGCGCGCTGTCCGCCGCGATCGGAACCGCAGAACAGCCAGGACTTTCTGCCGAGAGCCATCGCAGTGTCATTCTGCCCATGTCGGGCAGATGGTGGAGTTTCATTATCGCTGGCATCCATATTACGGCGGTCGTTTTCAGCATGAAGGTCGCGAGGACCGGGCCAATGGCGCGATCATCCGGGTAGAGATCAGGCCGGGTGAGATCATCCAGGTGGCGGAGTGGATGCTGGATCGGGCGTTTTGCGCCGACATGGAGATGGGCGAACCGCGTGTTGCGGTGATTGGGCTTGTAGAGCTTCATAGACTGCTTACCGAGCGCGGTTTCAGGCAGACTTCGAGGGGTGGACTCACGGCCATCCAGGAGGCGCGCCATGAAGGCTTTATCACTACCGCCGACATTACCAGTGCTGACCCAGCAGCTGAGCATGCCGTTCGATACGCCGCAGATGCGAGGCCTGAGCGACGGGGAACGAAGCATCGTTGTCGCCAGGCTGGCGACCCTCCTGATGGCCGCGGCCGGCGTCGCGACGAAGGAGACGAGCGATGACGGGCAATAATCTCCTTCCAGCCACGGTGCTGAAGCGCAAAGCTGTGGTCTACGTTCGACAGTCGACCCCGGGTCAGGTCCAGAACAACCTGGAGAGCCAGCGGCGACAATATGAACTTGTCGATGTCGCGCGACGCTGGGGTTTCCGTGATGTCGATGTGATCGACGATGACCTTGGTCGTACCGCCAGCGGTGCTGTAGACCGCCCTGGTTTCGAACGACTGGTGAGCGGCCTGTGCACGGGCAAGATTGGCGCAGTGCTCTGCCTCGACGCATCGCGTCTTTCTCGCAATGGCCGGGATTGGCACCATCTCCTGGAACTGTGCGGCCTGGTTGAAGCGCGCGTCATAGATCTCGACGGAGTGTACGATCCTTGTCGGCCTAACGATCGATTGTTGTTGGGCATGAAGGGCAGTATCAGCGAGTTTGAGCTCGGCATTTTGCGAACGCGCATGCTTGACGCGGCTCGCGCCAAAGCGCGGCGGGGGGAGCTGCGTCTCAGTGTCCCGATCGGTTATATCTGGCACCGCGACTATGGGCTGGGGCTTGATCCCGATTTGCGGGTACAAGAGGCGATCCGCCTCATCTTTTCGCGCTTCCGCGAGCTTGGCAGCGCCCGCCAGGTGCTGATTTCGCTGACGGCTGATAATTTCCATTTTCCTCGCCCTTCTGACGGGCGCAAAACGGTGTCCTTCGACTGGGTGCCGGTTCGCTATCGAAGCGTTATTTCGATCCTGAAGAACCCCTTCTACGCTGGGGTCTATGTCTATGGTAAAAGCGAGAAGCGAACCGAGATTGTCGATGGCAGGGCGCGTAAAAGCTACGGCCACGGCAAACCCTTTGGAACGTGGGACGTGCTGCTCCAGGATCATCACGAAGGCTATATCGATTGGAGTGAGTTTGAGAGGAACCAGAGCCACATCGCTGTCAATGCCTTCGGCCAGAAAGGCGGCATCAAGTCTGGTCGTGGCGGCCGCGCGTTGCTCGCGGGCTTGCTCACCTGCGGCCGATGCGGAAGGCGGTTGGGCGTTGTCTACTCGGGGCGGCCTCCCGGGCATCCCTATTACCGCTGCGAACGTATCAATCAGATGCTGGCCAAGCCACGATGCATGACTTTTGGCGCATCTCGCATCGACCCTGCTATCGGCAAAGAGATATTGAGGGCCGTGACGCCGATGGCGATCGAGGCCGCAATGGAAGCTGATCGCGCGCATCGGGATAATCTGGAAGAACGACACCGCATGGTGGAGTTGGACTTGCAGCAAGCCCGATACGAGGCCTCTCTCGCTGAACGTCGCTATGCTGCTTGCGACCCTGACAACCGGCTGATCGCTGCCCAACTGGAGAAGAGCTGGGAGGCAGCGCTCAGGCGCGTGGAAGCCTGTGAAGCTGGTTTGGCCCAAGCGCGACAAATCGATCTTGTCACCCCAGTTCCCGAATTTGCTGGCATTGCCACCGATCTGGAGGCCGCCTGGCGCGCACCTAACGTCGACATGCGATGTCGTCAGCAACTCCTTCGTGCTCTCGTGACTGATATCATTGCTGACATCGATGAAGAGCAGCGTGACGTCATTTTGACGATCCACTGGAAAGGCGGCCAGCACTCCCAGCTGCGCATTCGCAAACCCAAAGCTGGCGAACATGGCCAGAGTACTCCGGAGGCCGCCCTTGCCGTCATGCGGTCTATGGCGACCCGGTGGTCCGACACAGACATTGCCGCCACTCTCAACCGGATGGGAATGCAGACCGGGCAAGGCAAAACCTGGACTGGGCGCCGTGTCGGGGCACTGCGCACGGTCCATAAAATCCACGGCTACCGATCCGCCGAAAAGAATGGCGAGTGGCTCACATTGACCGAAGCCGCCAAAAAGCTTGGGGTTACTGCCCATCGGGTCCGTCGATTGATCAAGGAGGGCGTGCTCCCTACCGAGCAGGTGGTACCCGATGCACCGCACCAAATACGAGCTGCGGACCTGGAAAAGGATCAAGTGACCCAGTTTCCGCGTCACAGAGGCCCGTGTCGCATCAAAATGGAAAACCAAAAGTCCCTGTTTCCGGACATTTGAAGAGGAGGTGCAGTATGAATCGGTCATTGCGATGCCGCGCAGGGCTCGCTCGGCTGCATTGTTCGATAGGCAGATCCGCCCGTCGTCGAGGAACCGGGCGAAGGATGACCAGCGGCGCAGCATGTAGTTGAAGGCCTTGGTCAGATCATGTCCGCGCGAGAGCTTGTCGCGCGTCTCGATCATCCAGGTCTCGAGCTCGGTGACCAGCGGCACGCTCCGCTCCTGGCGCACGGCGTGGCGTTGGCCTGGCGACAGACCGTTGATCTCGCGTTCGATATCGAACAGGGCATCGATCCGCTTCACGGCTTACACCGCCAGCGGATAGACCAGGTTGGGCTTCTCGCCGTGCGCCTTCTTGCGCGCCGCCGCTTCGACATCGGCCAGCTCGAACACTTTGCGCCGGCTGTGGGCCCAGCAGCTGGCTTCCAGAATAGGCGCCGGCTGACGGCCCGTCGCATAGAGATCGCCATAACCACCAAAGGCATCGGCCTGCAGAATGCCGCTCCAGCCGGCAAGATGCGCCGCGGGATGTTCGCCTCGGCGATCGCGCGAATAATAGAACACCGCCGCCGGCGGATCGACACCGCCGAACGGTCGGTCATCACGCACATAGGTCCATAATCGGCCGGTATCGGTCTTGCCCTTGGCCAGGACCGGCACCGTCGTGTCGTCGCCGTGCAGACGTGAAGCGGCCAGCACATGGGCTTCGAGCCGCTTGAACAGCGGCATCAGCGCCGCGGCGCCGGCGCCGACCTGGTCGGCCAGCGTCGACAGGCTGAGCGGCACGCCTTCGCGGGCATAGCGTTCAGCCTGGCGGTTGAGCGGCTGATGCTGGCCGAACTTCTCGAACAGGATCATCGCCAGCAGGCCGGGACCGGCCCAGCCCCGCGGGGTGGCGTGGAACGGCGCCGGAGCCTGGCTGATCGCCTCGCAGTCGCGGCAGGTGAACTTCTCCCGCACGTGCTGGATCACCTTCCATTGCCGCGGCACCACCTCCAGCGTCTCGGTGATATCCTCACCCAGCTTGCGCAGCCGATGGCCGCCGCAGCAGTGGCAAGCGGTCGGCGCCGGCTCGACCATGCGTTCGCGCGGCAGATGCTCGGGAAATGGCTGGCGCGCCGGCCGCTTGCGCATGTAAGGCGCCACCTCGGTGGTCCGGGCCGCGGCCTGTTCGGCGGCGATCTCGTCTTCCGTCGCGGTGCTCTCGAGTTCCTCGAAGGTGAGTTCCATCTGGTCGTGCAGGCGGGCTGAGCGTTCAGAACTCTGACCATGCCGCCCGCTGCAGCTTCCGGATCGTCAGATGCTGATGCGCGATCAGCGCCGCATCATCCGATGCCTTGGCCCTGGCGACCGCCAGTTCGGCCTCGACCAGCGCAGCGCGTGCGGCCTCGTCTTCGGCTCTGGCCAGCGCCGCGCTCAGCGCTGCTCTCAGCGCGCCGATATCGTCCGGAACAGCATCCTGGGCGGTGGCAACCATGCTCTGGAGTGAATCATAAAACGCGTCCGCTGACTCGCGGAAAATGGCGCAAACGCAAAGAAAAACTCAGCCCGCGCGCTGCGGGCGGAACGTGTGAAGCGGGTTGCGCCAATCGATCCCGTCGAGCATGTAGGCGAGCTGCGCCGGTGATATGGAAACCGTGCCGTCCGCCGGCGACGGCCATAGGAACCGGCCCTTCTCGAGCCGCTTTGCATATAGCGACATGCCGAGCCCATCATGCCAGATAATCTTGATCAGATTGCCGCTGCGGCCGCGAAAGACATAAAGATCGCCGGCATGCGGATCCCGGCCCAACGTCTCCTGAACCTGCAGAGCGAGGCCTTGCATCCCGCGACGCATATCGGTTCGGCCGACCGCCAACCAGATCCGCACCTGGCTCGGAACCGGGATCATGAAACGCCCAGCGCCTTCACCATCGCCGCCGCCAGTGTCGGCGGCGTGGTCAGCGGTATCCGCAGCCGCACCTTGCCGGCGATCTTCAGCTCGATCACCGCTGGTGGCGCCGCCGGCACCGAAGCGGCGGCAGGCTCATCGGGAAGCACGATAACTTCGGCAAAGCCCGTCTCGCGGGCTCTCATCGTGCGGCGCCACTTATAGATCAGGCTGGTCGCGACATCGTACTGGCGCGCTACCGCCGCCACTGTGGCCCCGGGCGCGAATGCCGCAGCCAGTATCCGGCACTGATCCTCTTCACTCCAACGACGACGACGCTCAGGCCCGGTCAATAACGTCACATGGCTCATGCTGTGCTGCTAACTACGCTCGTAAGGACGACCTTAAGAGCGCAGCCTCGCTTCCGTGCCATGCTCGCGCAAGGCGGCCCTCGCCGGAGGCGTACCCCCACCCTGCCAGAGCGCAGGTCAGTTCCTCCACCGGTCATGGAATCTTTGCTGGGGCATCTGGCCGCGCAACCCGTTTCCGTCATCAAGCGTGCTGCGTTTCGAGAGGCTTGTTCAGGGACGCTTCGGTCTGATGATCATCACCGTCCGAGCGACCTGTGCATCATCTCGCCCAGTTTTGCCAGATAAGTTTCGTTCTGAGCAATCCATGGGAATGAGAAGTTGAGCGCTACGAAGTTTCGGAAGGAGGCCTCGATCGAGAAGATTGGACCTGGGAGAAAACTGAAGTCGGATTCTATCGCTTGAAGCAAAGCGCTAGTAGCATCGAAGCCGACAGGCCCTCGTACCCAGCACATGTACCCGCCGACGGGAGGCGATACAACACATTCACTTGGAAAATGTTCTGCGATTAGATCGAGGCCCCGTTGCATTCTCGCGGCAAGTGTGCCGCGCAACTGCCTCAAATGTCGATCCTGACTACGGGTAGCCAGAAACGTGGCGATCGCGCGCTGGACAATACCATCACCGCTGTTCAGTCCATGTGCATACTGGTGAGTCATCAAACGTCGTGTGTGCGTGCCGGCAATGATCCAACCTAATCCATACGCTGGCGGGAGCGAGGCCATGAAACTCCCGAATTGCACCACGATATCGGACGGATCGTGTTGCTTGAACGAAGGCTGTCTGCTGCCATCGAAGTTCAGGTCGCTGAACATGTCATTTTCGAGAATAAGTACTTGGTGTTGGCGAGCAATTTCCACAACACGGCGCATTGTTTGCTCGGAATAGGTCACGCCTGTGGGATAGTGATTGGAGCCCATAAGCAATGCCACGCGAACCGAATTAGAGCGGACAAGATGGAGGAATTGTTCGGGATCGATGCCCGAGCGCGGGTGGGAATAAATCTCCACCACGGAGAGGCTCTTGCGGTTCAAGCCGGCCAGCATTGGAAAATAAGAAGGACTTTCGACAAGAATGACGTCTCCTGGCTTGGTGAATGCATTGAGGCACATGTCGAAGCACGACATGCCCGTGTTGCCGACAACGATTTCCCCGTGCGATACGACGCTTCCCCGCCTTGAGGCGCGGCGCGAAATTTCATGTCGCAACTGCACGTCGCCTTGTGGTGAATCGCACCCAACAAGCCTGGTCTCGCCTTGGCGCAAGAGCTGGCGCAACAGCCGGTCTATGTCGTTGCGGTCGAATAGGTCCGGACTTGGGTAGAAGCTGCCGAATGCGCCAAGCTCATTTGAATACCAAATATGGAGCAAAGCCTCAGGCAGATTTTTTACAGTCTCTCCATGGACAACGTGGCCATTCTTCCCTGGGTCTGTCACTGGCGCCGGAACACCGACGACATAGAAGCCCGACCGGGGCCGTGCCTCGCATACCCCCTCAGCCTCCAAGAGCTCGTATGCATGATGCACTGTCATCGGGCTATAGCCGGTATCTTCGCTTAACTGCCGGACAGACGGCAGGCGATCACCGAGTCTCAGAGTCCCTGTGCGAATGCCGCGCTTGATGAGGTCAACGACAAATTCGTAGCGGCGCATAGCCACTGTCTTGGGGATATGGGGCAGAGGATTGGAGTTCATACCGTAAATGGCACCTGCGGTGTCTGCACAAGAAAGCTGTTTTACCTCTAAACGAACAATGGGTGGCAGTCCGATCCGTTGCAGTGCTTGGGCCTCCTGCACCGCCGTAGCCGGCCACCGAACAATATGGATCCTTCTGGACCGGCAAAATGCACAAAAGCCACCTATTCCGCGGAGCACAGTTTCTGGCAAGGAGGCGTTTCGAGGTTTGCTTTGGAACTGGGCCGTCTGTGCTGAACGAATTCGCAGGAATTTGACACTGGTGCATCTCCAGATTTTTGTTTCTTTTGTCATATTGGCAACGTTCAAATTTGCCAGGCGCTGAGGAAGGTTTATGGAAACGGTCGTTATCATCGGAGGAGGGCTAGCAGGACATCGTGCCGCCACAACGCTCGCCGAGCTGTGTCCTGAGCAGCGCACGGTCCTGATTCATGGCGAGAGCGGGACACCCTATGACAGGCCGCCGCTGTCCAAGGACTTTCTCTTGGAGGGCAAGAGGCCGACCCTGAAAGGGTCTGAGCTGTATGCAAAGGGCGTCGTTTTGCGAGATGGAACGAAGGCCACTCTCATCGACCCTCTTCGACGCATCGTCCATACTGACAACGGTGATCCGGAACACTACGACAAGCTTTTGATCGCAACGGGATCTCGGGTCCGGCAGCTGGAGAACTTCAATGTGGACCCAGCACAAGTTCATTATTTGCGCACTGAAGCAGACGCTTTACGATTACGCGCGGCTCTCGCGCGAGGCCGACGGCTGGCAGTTGTCGGCGGCGGTTTTATAGGACTGGAGGTATCGGCGATCGCTCGCCGCTTGGGCTGTCAAACAACGGTCTTTGAGCTGGCGCCGCGACTGCTGCCGCGTAGCGCCTCGCTCTCCTTATCAGAATGGGTCGCGACGCGCCACGCGAGCGAAGGTGGTGAGCTGCGTTTGAACTGTGCAAATCTGCGCATGTCGAATAATTCAAAGGGCGAGGTCCTTCTGACTTGGGATGGAGGGTCGGCCGTTGCTGACATGGTCCTTATTGCCATCGGGATCGGGCCAAATGCGGAAATCGCCGCTGACGCCGGCATCGACACTGCCGACGGGATCGTTGTGAATGAACGCTGCGAAACGTCCGTTCCGGGAATATATGCTGCCGGAGAAGTGACGAACTATCCTGTGCCCGCGCTTGGCCGGCGGCTACGCAGTGAGAGCTGGACTGTGGCCGGCGATCAGGCAGTCGTGGCCGCACAAGTCATGTGCGGTCTGGATGCACAGTATCAGGACCTACCTTGGTTCTGGTCCGATCAGTGCGGCGTAACCCTCCAGTCACTCGGACTGCCAGCCCTCGCGACGCGCCTGTATCGCATCGGGGACGTCGCGAGCGAACGGTGGCTGGAGATTGGCGCCGATGACCATGGGCGTTTTGTCAGTGCCGTGGGGGTCAACCCTGGTCGTGACATGACGCAGCTCCGGCGAGACGCAAAGGCTGCCAAGCCCATATCGCCGGATATTATGAGCCGGGCCGAGGAAGTCGATCCGTCCGACTTATACCTGGCAGCTGGCTAATTACGGAAGTCGGAGTGAACTGTGACAACAGCAGAAAAGAACATAGATACCGCGCTGCAAAATTCTGAATGGATAATACTTTGCGCCCTTTCCGATCTTGAAGAGGATACCGTAACGCCGGTCGAAATCGACGACAAACGGATTGCTATTTACCTAATCGACCACAAAGTATATGCGACCACCAACGTGTGTTCACACGCGTTCGCTCTCCTTTCCGACGGCTGGCTGGAGGGGACCCTTATCGAGTGCCCTTTGCATGGTGCTCAATTTGAAATCACCTCGGGTGAAGTGGTTCAAGGCCCGGCTGACTGCCCGATCACCGTGTTCGAGACGAAGGTGGAAAGTGGCCAGGTCCTGGTGCGTCTTCCCGTAGCGTGAAGTCGCGCCAGAGCTGGGGCCGAAACACGCTGTACGTTGGTGCCCGCGCACGTATTCGAGTGCCTATGACAGCGCTTGGGCAGACGGCATCGTCTTTCGCACCAGGTGCCATCCGAGATCTGTGACATCGCTTCGTCGTGTAAGCCTTGGGTCGCATCGACCAGCTCAAGTTGGGGAGGAACGGGGTGGATTACGTCAACGTTGGAAGGACCGGCCTCAAGGTTTCTCGGATCTGTCTTGGCTGTTTAAGCTTCGGCTTAACTGAGCGGCGCTGGGGTCTGAGCGAGGATCAAAGCCGACCGATCATCAAGCGTGCGATCGAAGGCGGAATCAATTTCTTCGATACCGCCAACGCCTACGGCAACGGCGCGAGCGAGGAGGTTCTGGGCCGAGCTGTCCATGATTATACCCGGCGCGACGAGGTAGTGATCGCGACGAAGGTCTACTACCCGATGCGGGCCGATCCAAACGGACGTGGCCTGTCACGCAAGGCGATCATGGCGGAGGTGGAGGCGAGCCTACGCCGCCTCAACACCGACTATCTCGACCTTTACCAAATCCATCGCTGGGACGACGCTACTCCGATCGAAGAGACGCTCGACACACTACACGACGTCGTCAAATCCGGGAAGGTTCGGTATATCGGTGCATCCTCAATGGCTGCATGGCAATTCTGCAAAGCGCTCCAACTCGCTGGCAATCATGGTTGGACCCGCTTTGTCTCCATGCAACCGCACTACAATCTCCTCTATCGCGAGGAAGAACGCGAGATGCTCCCTCTGTGCGAGAGCGACGGTGTTGGCGTTTTACCGTGGAGTCCGCTTGCGGGGGGGCGTCTCGCTCGACCTTGGCAGGAAGAGCCAGACACCCTTCGCGGGCGGACCGACGAATTAAGCGCGGGCAACTACGCCCGAACGCAAGAAGCAGACAACATCGTCGTCGACCGTCTTACGTCGGTATCGCAAACACGGGGCCTCCCTCATGCGCAGCTTGCCTTGGCGTGGCTGCTTTCGAAGCCGGTGGTGACTGCACCCATCGTCGGCGTGACGAAGCCGCAACATCTCGAAGACGCGTTCGCGGCTGTCGGCGTGAAGCTATCGGAAGATGAGGTCAAATTACTCGACGCGCCGTACGTGCCACATCCAGTTTCAGGACTTTAGCTATAGGCGATGGGAACGGCAGCGAGCACTAGATTACAAATTAACCTCGATCGCCGCGGCTGCCAAACTCATCCGCGCTTGCGAAACATCGACCCGATATTACCATCGGCAAACAGAGAGGCTAACCAGGATGAACAAAGTCTATGACTCGGTCATAGGTGCAATCGGCAGGACGCCGCTTGTAAAGCTGGATCGGCTTACGCGTATGCACCGGGTCGACGGCACAATCGTCGCAAAGCTTGACTACCTCAATCCGGGCTTCTCCAAAAAGGATCGTGCAGCACTCGCCATCATCGAAGAAGCCGAAGCACAGGGAATATTGAGCCCTGGGCAGACCGTCGTTGAGCTTACATCCGGAAACATGGGGACCGGTCTGGCTATTGTTTGCGCTATCAAGGACTACCCATTCGTCGCGGTTATGTCGAAAGGAAACTCTGTAGAGCGCGCCAGGATGATGCGTGCGCTCGGCGCTGAAGTCGTTCTCGTTGGCCAACTGCCTGGATCGCTACCCGGGCAGGTGTCAGGAGGTGATTTGGAACGCGTGAACGAGGAAGCGGTGCGCGTCACTGCTGAGCGAGGAGCCTTTCGGGCAGATCAATTCGTTCGCGACGGAAGTTGGCGTGCCCATTATGATCATACAGGTGTTGAATTTTGGGAACAGACCGGTGGCAAAATTGACGCCTTCGTAGACTTCTTGGGGTCCGGTGGCACGTACGCCGGTGTGACAAAATTACTCAAACAGCAAAACAGTGAAATAAAGTGCTTCGTTGTGGAGCCGATTGGCGCCGCAGCGGTTGCCGGTCACGACATTACACAGCCAGAGCACCCCATCCAAGGTGGTGGATACGTTATATCAAATCTGGCCTTTCTAGAGGGCGCGCCGATCGATGGCTGTCTGCAAGTGAGTGGTGACAAAGCGAAGCAAGTCGCCAGAGAACTCGCGCGGGTCGAGGGTATCTTTGCAGGATTCTCCTCGGGCGCGAACGTCGCTGCGGCTCTCCAACTGTTGCAAAGTGACCTTCGAGGGAAGACCGTCGCAGTGATGATTTGTGATTCGGGTCTCAAGTATCTTTCCACGGATTTATGGAGCTAGGAGGGCAACGGGGCACCGATGGCGGCGTTGTACTAACTCAATTTGGCGATATCTGCATCTAACACTGCGCCGAAGCTTGATGCTCTGCTTGGCGGAGCGCGGTCTCGAGAGAAGCCGGATATAGAGAACCAAGGCCTGCTAAATTAGACAAGCCGATGTCCATTCCCTCTCGCCATCGTAAAACGATCACCGTCCACATGTGACGATCTAAATCTCCTTAGAAACAAGTGTCGCATGCGGTGGAGAATAGTTTGATGACCATCCCGATCAATCGCCATGACCTCAAGGAATTCAGTGACTATGGAAAATGACTCTCTCAGCCTTGATGAAATCGTCCGCTGCGTGAACGCGAAAGCTGCCGAATACTGCGCCTTAAGCGACCGTATCTGGGCAATGCCCGAATTAGCCTTTGAGGAGCATCGCTCGGTTGCCGAGCACATTGCTATGCTCGAGCGGGAGGGTTTTCGCATCACCACGAATATCGGCGGCATCGCTACCGCCTTTGTCGCCGAATTCGGCGAGGGCAACCCTATCATTGGGATACTCGGCGAATACGACGCGCTTCCCGATCTTGCTCAAGTCGCGGGCGCAACTAAGCCCGAACCATCGATCGCGGGGGGACCAGGACACGGCTGTGGGCACAATCTTCTCGGCTCTGGCTCGGCGCTTGCAGCAGTTGCATTGAAAGATGCGCTCGCAGCTGAAGGTATAAAGGGTAGAGTTCGCTATTATGGTTGCCCCGCTGAAGAAAATATGGGGGGTAAGGCCTATATGGCCCGAGCCGGCGCATTTGATGATCTGGATGCTGCCTTTTGTTGGCACCCGGGGGCCCTTAATGAAGTGGTAACAAAATCCACGAACGCTGCAATTGGGGTTCGTTTCTCCTTCACGGGTCGCGCGGCCCACGCGGCGTGTAATCCCCATTTAGGGCGCAGCGCGCTCGACGCAGTGGAATTAATGAACGTGGGTGTCAACTACATGCGCGAGCACATGCCTTCAGATGCACGCGTTCATTATGCCATCACCAACACCGGCGGCGAGGCGCCTAACGTTGTGCAGGCATATGCTGAGTCAGCTTACTTGGTTCGTTCTCCGGATTTGCAAGATGCTGAGCGCGTGTTCGCGCGCGTGAAAAAGATTGCAGAAGGTGCTGCGCTTATGACCGAGACGTCTGTTAACGTGCAAATCACTGCCGGGTACTCCAATATTTTGACCAACAACGCGCTACAAGACGTCATGTACGAGAACATGCGCCGTGTCGGCCCGCCAGCGTTTGATAAAGCTGACTACGAGTTCGCCAAGGAGCTTCGTAAGACGGCCCTGACCGACGAAGATGTGCTGGCCAGCGTCGCGACGCGCGATATTGCACTGAAGGATAAGATTTTACACGATAGCCTCCTACCTTTGGGAACAGACACCTTCGATATGGGCTCGACAGATGTGGGCGACGTCAGCTGGGTCGTGCCGACTGCACAGTGCTACACGGCCTGTTTCGCAATTGGCACGCCATTCCACACTTGGCAGCTCGTCACTCAAGGCAATCTGCCCGCAGCCCACAAAGGAATGATATTGGCTGCCAAGGTCATGGCTTCTACAGCGGCAGATTGCATACGCAATCCAGATATCATCACTCGTGCAAAGGCGGAGTTCAAGCAACAAACGGGGGGGCGTCCATATCACTGCCCGATACCTTTTGACGTCATGCCGAGTGATCTGCGTGGGAAGGCGCTGTAAAGCTCCGCTATCAATACTCGCTCGACCGAGAAACCGATAGGTATTTTGGCTTAGAGCAGTGCGGGTCACGTTGGCAGCGACGTGCACCCAAACTCCGACGCCCAATTCCAGATATCACCCGATTAGGGAAAGAAATCGATGATTGAGACATATAGTATAGTTGCGCGCAACAATAGCGATAACACTATTGCAGATTTGAAGGACTTCTACTCACTGATAGACGGTTCGCTTGTGCGGGACGGCTTGAAATTGAAGGTCGTAAACCCGGCGACGCTTGACACTGTCGGAGTCGCAATAGTACCCTCTCTCAGAGATCTGCAGCAGGCGATCTACGCTGCCGACCGTGCTTTTCGAGCCTGGCGGGACGAGCCGTGGAAGGTGCGTAGCAGTCTCCTTCGTGGTCTCGCCGACGTTCTCCGCAGCAACACTGAGGAGTTGGCACGCCTTTTGACCCAGGAGCAGGGAAAACCGCTTCAACAGGCTCGAGACGAAACGATCTCCTGCGCAGGATTTCTTGAGCACTGTTCAGGCCAAGAGTTGCGCCCTGTCGTCTTGAACGAGAATCCGGAGACTTACGCGGAGCAGTTCTATCTACCCTATGGCGTGGTTGCGGGAATCGTGCCGTGGAATTTCCCACTCGATGTTGCGATATCAAAGATCGGTCCCGCGATCATCACAGGAAATTCCATTATCATCAAGCCGGCGCCGACGACTCCCCTGGCTACCCTGCGCTTCGGAGAACTGATCAAGGATGTTGTTCCGCCAGGGCTTATTCAGATCATCGCTGACGATGGATCAATTGGTCCAGCACTCGTTAGTCATCCCAGCATCGCAAAGATCTCTTTTACGGGATCCACCGCATCCGGGAAAGCAGTTATGGCGTCCGCCGCTCGGGGCTTGAAGCGTCTCTCGTTGGAATTGGGCGGCAACGATCCGGCAATCGTGTTTGAGGACGTCGACGTGACGCGTGTGGCGCAAGCCATTTTCAACGCGGCATTTTTAAATAGCGGACAGGTCTGCACTGCAATCAAGCGGGTCTATGTTCATGCGGCCATTGCTGATCGGTTCTGCGAATGCCTTGCCTCTCTGGCGCGAAATTCAGTTGTGGGCGATGGTTTGGACGTAAATGTCACGGTAGGTCCGCTGCAGAATAAGGCGCAGTACGATAAGGTTCTTCAATATTTGGACGAGGCAGAGAAGGTCGGCCGCATTGTGGCAGGAGGTAACGCACCACCTCTTGCTGGCTACTTCATCAACCCGACTATCGTCACCGATATTTCCGATGAAGCCTCACTCGTCAAAGATGAGCAGTTCGGCCCCATTCTTCCAGTCCTGACATTTACGGATGTAGATGAGGTCGTGCGCCGAGCGAACGGCACGCCTTTTGGTCTCACTGCTTCTGTATGGTCGGCTGATAAAGATCGAGCGGCGCGGATCGCTCGGCGGTTGGACTCCGGAGTAGTATGGGTGAACAAGCATCTGGAGTTCAGTCTGGACTATCCATTCAGTCCTTGTAAGCAATCGGGTTTTGGTACCGAGGGGGGTATCGAGGGGTTGAAGGAGTATGCTCAACTTCGCGTGCTAAGCTGACATGTTGAGGGCTTATTGTGGGTTGTAGTGCCTCACGGTTAAGCTCTTGATGTGATGCCTTGATCCATATCGTGAGCTATTTTTTTGGCGCTTGCATCGGGGCGCGCTGCCGGCTGGTTGGCGTGATCGGGACAGGTTGTTAATGTGCATTCCGTCGGCCAAAGTTGGGTTTGCAATAATTTCCTACCAGCGATCCACGGGCACCTGACTTGTGACGATGGTTGAGCGTCGTTCGTAGCGATCCTCAATGATCTCCAGGAGATCGCGGCGTTGGTCGTCATTGAGTTTTTCCGGTCCCCAGTCATCAAGGATCAGCAGGTCGGTCCTGGCAAGAGATTTGAGGATCCTGCCGTATCGCCCGTCGCCTCTTGCGAGCGCGAGGGCGGCGAACAGCCGGGGAAGCCGGTGGTAGGCGACTGAGAAGTCTTCGCGGCAGGCCTGGTGGCCAAGAGCGCAGGCAAGCCAGCTTTTGCCTACGCCGGCTGGCCCGGTGACAAGAAGACCGTGATGCTTTCTGATCCAGCCGCAGCCGGCAAGCGCCATGAACAAATTGCGGTCGAGGCCGCGTGCGGCGCGGAAGTCGGCATTCTCGATCTGCGCGTCATGGCGAAGCTTGGCAGCCCTGGCGCGAGCCTCGAAACGCTTCTGGCGGCGCATGGTCGCCTCGCGTCGAGCAGCATGGCAAGCCATTCGCCGTGCTCGAGGCCGCGCACTTCGGACTGTGCGTCGAGTTCCTGGAAAGCGGTTGCCATGCCGTAAAGGCCGAGCTCTCGCAGCATGTCGATGGTGGGATTGATCAGCATGGGCGGATCTCCTCAATGAAAGTAATCAGGGCCACGCAGATTGGCGTGATCGACGATGGCGGTTGGTTCGGTGGAATGGCGTGCGGCTTTGTGGTTGGCGATAAGCGAAGCGATGCTCTTGCAGTTCAGGCCACCGATCTCGACAGCGCGGGCTGACACGGCTTCGGCCCGATTGCGATCGATGTCGCGAAACAGACGTAGGATGCCCAGACATGTTCGAAAGCCCTGCTCGGGATGCGGACGGCTGGCGAGAATTGCGATGACCAGACCTTCGGTCTGCGGTCCGATCGACGTGGCCCAGCGCCGAAAGCGCTCCGGCGTCCATTCGGCATAGCGCCGGTGGGAACTGGGCATGTGATCCGGATCGGTTCCATGACGAGGACCTCCATAGCGGCGCTGATGCACCCGCGACGCGCTTGCCGCGGTGGAAGATCTCGATGGTGCGCGCCGTTGCTCTCAGATCGACCTGCTGACGAATGAGGCTGTGGGGCACGGAATAAAAGAAGGTCTTGAACTCGACATGATAATCCGTCGAGACGCGGGCCAAACGCCATTCGGCAGTGGAAGACTGGCCAAAAGCCGGGCGCTCGACGGTCTCGAAGAGCTGTCGGCGACTGACGCCCAGCCGGCGCATGACGTGGTCGTTGATGCGATCGAGCGCTTGGGCAATGGCGGCATTGGCCTCAGCCAGCGAGAAGAAAGTCTGGTTGCGCAGGCGCCCCAGAATGCAGGACTGGGCGAAACGCACTCCATTCTCCACTTTGGATTTATCCCGAGGCTTTCTTGGCCGTGCCGGAAGAACGCCGACGCCATAGTGGGAAGCCATCATGCCGTAGCTGCGGTTGATCTCGGGATCGTAGAAACTGGCGCGACTGACGCCCGACTTCAGATTGTCGGGAACGACGAGTCTGGGAGTCTGGGAACGCCGTGAAAAAAACGAAACATCCGGACATGCGAGCCAATCCAGTTGGGGAGCGTTTGCGTCCAGGTGGCCTCGGCAAAGGTGTAGCTGGACGCACCCAGCACCGCCACGAAGATCTCCGCCGCGCGGATCTCACCGGTCTTGCGATCGACAATCGGAATCTTTTTGCCGGAATAATCCACGAAGACCTTGTCGCCGGCCGCATGCTCCTGGCGCATCGTCGGTGACAGCCTGCTTAAATCCCCGTAGAAGTTCACAAAAGCGACTGTAGCCATAACCGTCGGGATGCGACCCTCGATACTCCTCCCACAGGATGAGCAAGGTGACGCCGGGCTTCTTGAGCTCGACCGCAAGATCGGCCCAGTTCGGTTCCGTGCGTCGTCGCGTGCCCTGTTTGACGCCGTTGCGACTGAAGAGCTTGTGCTCAAGCGCATCGTCGGTCAGCTCGCCCGGCGGTGCCGTAGCGGATCGTGTTGGAATTCGGCGGAGCAGCCTCCGGTAGGTTGAGATTATCGGTTCATGCGGCGAGGTCAATCTGCTGATCGAGTGGCTTCGTAGGAAGCGTCTGCCAGCCGTCGATCTTTCGCATCGAGATCTGGCCGGACGCCATCAATGCCCAGAAAAGCATGGCCGCGGTTTCGGCCGAAGGCAGCACGGTCTGGGTCTTGATGCGCCGCTTGAACTCCTCATGCAGACGCTCAATCGCGTTTGTAGTTCTGGCGCTTTTCCACTGGCTCGGCGGCAGCCGGGTGAAGGCGAAGAGACGCTCGCCGGCCTGCTCCAGGCTATCGGCCACCGCGCGGCATTTGAGCCGCCATTTGCGGATGAACGCCTGGCGGCGGGTTTTGATCTCCTCCGGCGTGGCGGCGTAGATCATGTCGGTGTAATCGGCGCTGATCTCCTCGTGCAGCCGCTCGGGGGCATGGGCAAGCAGGTTGCGATGCTTGTGAACCGTACATCTTTGCACCGGCACCCCGTCCCACAGGGCGGCGATCGCCCTGTCCAGACCGGGCGCGCCGTCGACGATGAGGAACTCGGGTCGGCGCAGGCCGCGCCCGACGAGATCGTCAAGGATGGCGCGCCAGGCCGCGGTCATCTCGCCGCCCATGTTCTTGACCGCAAGCAGGATCTTCTGGCCGTCCTCGCGCACGCCGATGACCACGAGCAGCGAGATCGAGGTCGCCTTCCGGTCCAGCCTGACACGGACCACCGTTCCGTCGAGGATCAGGCGCACGATCGGCGCGTCGGCCAGCGAGCAGGCGTTCCAGGCTTCCCAATCCGTCTTGACCTTGCGCCAGGTGCGGCTGACGACGTCCTTGCCGACCGCACCGCCGAACAGCGCGGCGAGCGCGCGCCGCACGCGCCTGGTGTTCGTGCCGGCGAGATAAACAGAGGCGATCAACGCGTCGGCGGCCATCGTGCGCCGCTGGTAGGCGCGCAAGGCCTTGCTCTTCCACTCCGCCGTCTTGCCGTCACCGGCATCGAGGCGCGCCCGCGGCACCGTGATCTCGGTGGTGCCGAAGCTCCCCGTCAGCGTGCGCGTCCGGCTGCCATGGCGGTGGCCGGCAATCCCGGCGCTTTCATCGCCCCGTGCGGCCGGCTGCCGGCCATGGCGGGGACGGGCAAGCACTGCTTCCAGCTCGGTCTCGAGCATCGTTTCGATGAAGCCACGCACCCGCTCGCGCAGGCCAGCTTCGATCGGATCAAACCAGTTGTCGAAAAGATAGCTCGTCGCCTCATCCGCAGGATGAACGGCATCGGCATTCATGGTAGTCCTTGTCATGGCGTAGTCTCCTGTCCGGCGCTGCAAGGCCGGATGATTCGAGGTTGAACACCCCGGAGACTACGCCAACTCCCAATTCCAACCACTCCCGCGACGGCACCCCGCCCGGCAAGGGCCAGCTCAATCCAACCGCGGCTGCACGCTGCAAATTATCCTGCACCGTACTGCGCGCTATCCCCAATACGACCGCAATCTCGCGGGAGCTCGTCCCGCTTCCGGCAAGCCGCAGCGTCTGTCTCAATTGTCTCATGGTCAGCCTTCTCTTTGCCGGCATCAAAATGTCCCCGTTCATGGCGAGGTGATTGATGCCAAAGTTGCTGACCCAGGAGGTAATCTTCAGTGCCGAAAACTGGCCGGCTTTTGATTGGAATGGTGGCCGGCTTCACGTCGGAATCCGCACCTCCGAGCCGCCAACAAGCAGTTGGACCGTTGGACCAGTAACTCCTCACCTAGAGCTCGGAAGCACATCCGCCCCGAAAATGATCCTGATTGCGCCCCTCGCAATTGCCGGCAAGTCATATTGGCGAGCGCCATATGATTCGCAAAGTGAGCCGCGTATGCGCTGGAACGAAGTGCTCGGTTCGGCTGCCGGCAGAATGCTACGCGAGCGGCTGCTCGAATAAGGTCACAAGGGCCGCAGTTTGCCCCCGCGGGCCCCCCCCTTGCATAATGCGCGGAACCTCCAGTCGATGCAGTAAAGTGGATAAGAAAGCTTGTCGCGCGGCGGGACCCACTACTAATGCAGATCGGCGGCACGTGCCGAGGCAAAGTACACGTCAAGTTCTGGCCATCTGCTAAGACCGCACTGGGGAGAACGTCACTCGGGTGCTCCATCGCTGAAGTAGCAGGCCGCCACAATAGGACAGGTTAAAAATGGTTGTCTCTCGCCTCGTGCCGCCGCGACCGTGACTGACGCTCGGCGTATGGGGCAGAGTGGCCTCTGCGTCACCGGCGGGGCATTGCATGGTGTGATGGCCAACTTTGGGGCGAACTGTATATTTAACTGCGCCGACAAAGCTGCCATCGTCCTGCCAAGCACACTCGCTTGCGTGCGCTTCACGCTACCAATTGAGAATACCAATGGAGGAAAACATGAATTCCGGGCCAGTGATGAGCAGTAGGAAGAAGATCACCATTGTGGACACCGATGTCCACCACTGCTACCGGACAAAATCGGAGCTTTTTCCTTACCTCAGCAAGTTCAATGCTGAGCGTTTTGAGGAGTTTGGCTTCGGCGGCCTCGAAATGGACCCTCACTCCTCTAGCGGAGGATATCACGGAACTCGGGTAGATTTTGAAGCGCAAGACAATGGGGAGATTTATGGCAGCAATGGTGACGCGCAGAGTTGCGGCAAGCGGCTGCTGGATGCGTATGGTATCGATGTAGGGATTCTCACTGGTGGTCCTGCACAAGTAGCGAGCGCGCTCGCCGACGTTGACTATGGGAGTGCTCTGTGTCGTGCGTTCAACGATTACTCAATGGACCATTGGATCGCCAAGGATCCGAGGTTTAGGCTTAACCTCGCAATCAATTCGCAGGACCCTTTAGGGGCGGCGGCTGAAATCGATAGGCTTGGCTCACATCCTTCAGTTTGTGGAATCATGTTCAGTTGTGGCGCACCAAGACCTTTTGGCCAGCGCTTTTATCATCCAATATACGAAGCATGCGTCCGGAACGGACTGGCCGTGACGATGCATTTCGGTTCAGAGGGAACGGGCATCAACCCGCCGCCCTCGCCGGCCGGCTGGCCAAGCTACTACATAGAAATGCGCATGCTGCGTCCCCCGTCTTATGCTGTGCACCTGTCAAGCTTTATTTTCGAAGGTGTGTTCGAAAAATTCCCGACCTTGAAGGTGGGCATGGTCGAAAGCGGATTTGCCTGGGTGGTGCCCCTGATGTGGAAGATGGATCTCGATTGGAAGGGGCTTCGTCGGCTCACTCCATGGGTTAAAAGGCTACCAAGTGAATACCTAATGGACCATGTTCGTTTCGGGACCCAACCCTTGGATGAGCCCGCCGATCCCGAAGCGATGAAGCACATTATCAACTGGATCGATGGTTCGCGAACGCTAATGTTTGCAAGTGACTTCCCGCACTGGGATTCGGATGATCCGACGATGACGTTGTCCGAACAGCCGGAGGCTCTGCGGCGACGCATCTTCGCGGAGAATGCCATCGAGACTTACAATCTGTCGCTACCGGCAATCTCTCAGGCCGCATAGGGAGCCATGCGCGGTGCCAAAGAAATATGAAGTTTGTTACGCAGACGAAATTCCGGTTGGCGGGCGACGGATTGTCAATATCGCGGGACGGAGCGTCGGGATCTTCAACGTCAATAACGAATACTATGCCGTTCGAAACAGCTGCCCACATAAAGGTGCACCCCTTTGTAGAGGACTTATCGACGGAATGGTCAAAGGCGCAACGCCAGGCCAGTACGAGTATGAGCAAGAAGGCGAAATAATTCGGTGTCCGTGGCATGGCTGGGAGTTCGCGATCAAAACGGGGCGGTCCGTGTTCAATCCCCATAAGGTTTGGGTGCGCGGCTATCCCGTGAGCGTGGAGGTCAAAAGCTCTGACTGCGCTGAAGCCAACCCAAACAGCATAGAGGAGGATCCATCGGTCGACACCTACCGTGTATCGGTAGAGGAAACTCACGATAACCGTCGAGCAGCGCTCTATATACATCTTTAGGTTGCCTTTATAGTAGGCGACTCTGCTGTGACAGGCGGTTGAAAGAACCTAAGCGCCTCAAATGAGGTGCAGTGGCTCACAACTCGCGCCTACGGTCCTCCGTCTCGTGGGTGGCAGACCGTGGGCGGAGGAGCAAAGCGATTTGGCTATACTGCCCTTGTTCGAAGCGGAAAATGCACGTCCTGCTCGAAAGGAGCTGGTCCAAATGGAACGCGATCGCTTGCGACGATCCGTTGTGGTGAGTGACTGAATTATCGTACGACAGCGGTAATAAGCCAATTGTGCAGGGATTAAAGATTAACCAACGAACGCATAAAAAAAGGGGAAGTGAGATGAAAGAACTGAATTTTCTTGCTGAGCGCGTCGCGAAAGCCAAGCTGTCCCGACGTGAGTTTCTAGGTCGGGCCGCGGTGCTTGGCGTCAGCGCGGCGTTCGCCAACAATCTTCTCGCCACGGCCGCAATGGCCGAGGGGCCTGTGAAGGGGGGCATGCTGAAGGCTGGGCTGCAAGGTGGGACGGCGACGGATAGCCTTGATCCGGCGACGATGACGAATGCATACCAATTTATCGCCAGTCGCCAGTGGGGCGAAACGATTGTTGAGCTGGACGCAGATAGAAAAGTGCAGCCGGGACTTGCCGAGGAATGGGGACCTTCGAAGGACGCCAAGACATGGACCTTCAAGATCCGGAAGGGCGTACAGTTCCATGACGGGCAGGAAATGAAGCCGGCAGATGTGGTCGCTACCATCGAGCGCCATTCCGACGCCAACTCGAAATCCGCCGTGCTGCCTCTTTTGGAGGGCATCGACAGGATTGCCGTTGACGGCCAGAACGTAGTCTTCGCGCTCAAAGAAGCCAACGCGGACTTTCCATACATTATCACCACGTTCCAACTGGTGGTCCAGCCGAATGGCGGCAAAGACAACCCGAATGCCGGCATCGGAACTGGACCTTACAAGGTCACGGTCAACGATGCTGGTATCCGGTTCGGCGGCGAAAGGTTTGGAGGTTACTGGCGGGACGATCGAGGCTTCGCCGATCAGATTGAAATCGTTGTCATCAATGACCCGACCGCCCGCACCTCCGCGTTGCAGAGCGGGCAGGTCCATATGATCAACCGAGTTGATCCGAAGGTAGTCGAACTTCTAAAGCGCTTTCCTGCAATCACCGTTCGCAACGCTAAGAGCCGCGGCCACTATATGTTTGTTTGCCAGTGCGATGCGGCGCCCTTCGACAACAATGACCTGCGCCTCGCGCTAAAATATGCCATTGACCGCCAGGAGATGGTTGAAAAGATACTGGGGGGCTACGGCTCAGTTGGCAATGACACGCCAATAAACAACACATATCCTCTGTTCACGGACATGGAGCAGCGCAGGTACGATCCTGACAAGGCAGCCTTCCATTACAAGAAGTCGGGCCACTCGGGATCGGTGCTCCTTCACACGTCCGACGTCGGCTTTCCAGGCGCTGTGGAAGCTGCCCAGCTCTACCAGGCGAGCGCGGCCAAGGCGGGCATTATTATGGAGGTCAAGCGCGAACCGGGCGACAGCTACTGGTCACAATATGAAAAAATGCCCTTCCACGTGAGCTACTTTGGGGGCCGTTCAACTCAGGACATGACGTATTCTCTCATGTACCATTCTAAAGCGCCATGGAACGAGTCTCGCTTCTTCAACGAGAACTTTGACCAGATGCTGGTCCAGGCACGCGGTGAGCTCGATGCCGACAAGCGCAAGAAACTCTATGCCGACATGGGGCAGATCCTCCGTGACGAAGGCGGCGCGATCCTACCGATGTTCAACGACTTCATCGATGCCACAGGGCCGCAGGTTGGCGGCTGGGCCACGGATGGCAACCAGGAACTTATGCACGGCTATGCACTATCCAAATGCTGGCTGCAGGCTTAAGGACCTACTATGGTTGCCAAGCTTATTGCCCAGCGCATCGCGCTGGGCATCCTGTTGCTAGCCGCCGTTTCGGTTCTGATATTTGCTGGGACCAATCTCCTGCCGGGCGACGTTGCGCAGGCCGTTCTCGGCAAATCGGCAAGCCCGCTGGCGCTCGAGAATCTCAGAAGGGAAATGGGCCTCAACGAACCTGCCCATGTCAGGTATTTCCACTGGCTGTTCGGAATTCTGCAGGGTGACCTGGGCACTGCGCTGACGACCAAGCTCGATATAGCCACTTCCATCAGGGAGCGGCTGTGGAACACACTGTTCCTCGCCTTCTGGGCCGCCATCGTGGCGGTCCCGCTTGCCGTCATCCTGGGGCTTGTCGCCGTGCATCATCACAACCGCCCGGTTGACAAGCTGATCTCGGGCTTGGCGCTTGCCTCCACTTCGGTGCCGGAATTCTTCATTGGCTACTTGCTGGTCTATTTCCTCGCGGTGAAATTCCAGCTCTTTCCAGGCATTTCTACCGTCTATGACGGCATGCCCTTCCTCGACAGGATGAAGGCGATAGCGTTGCCCTGCACCGCGCTGACCCTGGGCATCCTCGCACATATGATGCGAATGACGCGGGCCGCGATCCTCAACGTAATGCAGTCGGCTTATATCGAGACTGCCGAACTGAAGGGCTTGACGGCGTTCGAGGTCATCCGCAAGCATGCTCTCCCCAATGCCATTGCCCCGATCATCAATGTCGTGATCCTCAATCTCGCCTATCTCGTGGTCGGCGTCGTCATTGTCGAGGTGATCTTCGTCTATCCGGGCATGGGACAGTATCTGGTCGACCATGTCGCCATGCGCGACGTGCCGGTCGTCCAGGCGGTCGGCCTGATCTTCGCCGCCGTCTATATCTTCCTCAATGTCGTGGCCGACGTGGCATCCATTCTCGCCAATCCGCGCCTCAGGCATCCGCGGTAATGAGCACCATGCTAAGACGTATTCCCATCGGCGCGCTGATAGGCCTTGTTATCACCGCGCTTTTCTTCCTCGTGGCGATCTTTGCACAGTGGATCGCCCCCTACGGCCTCGGCGACGCCGCCGGCGGAGTCTGGGAGCCCATATCGGCGAAATTTCTCTTCGGCACCGACAATCTTGGCCGCGACCTGCTCTCGCGTATGATCTATGGCGCCCAGACGACGATCCTGATCGCGGTGCTGGCGACACTGCTTTCCTTCTCGATGGGCGCAATCCTCGGCTTCACCGCCGCCGTGGTTGGCGGCTGGTTCGATATGTTGATGTCCCGTTTCGTCGACCTGCTGATGGCAATCCCGACGCTGATCTTCAGTCTCGTGGTGCTCTCGGTCCTGCCTTCGACACTGGTCACGTTGATCCTGGTCATGGGCACTCTCGATGCGACTCGCGTCTACCGCCTGTCACGCGCAATCGCATTGGACTTGAACGTCATGGATTTCGTCGAGGCTGCCAAACTGCGCGGCGAAGGCAAGTGGTGGGTGATCTTCGCCGAAATCCTGCCGAATGCGCTGTCGCCGCTGGTCTCGGAACTCGGGCTGCGCTTCATCGGTGCAGTGCTCGTCCTCTCCGCGCTCTCCTTCCTCGGCCTCGGCGTGCAGCCGCCGGCAGCGGACTGGGGCGGCATGGTCAAGGAGAACAAGGATGGCATCGTCTTCGGCATCCCGGCGGCGCTGATCCCGGCTGCGGCGATTGCCGCGCTTGCCATCTCCGTCAATCTGGTCGCCGATTGGATCCTGAATCGCACCACCGATCTCAAGGGCGGGCGCGGCAATGGCTGATGTGCTGCTCGATATCCGCAATCTTCGCATTGAGGCGACCACCTATCCGCCCGGCGAAAAGCCGATGACGATCACCATCGTCGATGATGTGTCGCTGACGCTCGAGAAGGGCAAGGTGCTGGGCCTGATCGGTGAATCCGGTGCCGGCAAATCCACCATCGGGCTCTCGCCGATGGGCTATGGCCGCGGTGGTGTCCGCATCACCGGCGGCGAAGTCATCCTTACCGGGCGCGACATCCTCAAGCAGGGTAAGAACGGCATCCGCAAACTGCGCGGCCATGAGGTATGCTATGTCGCGCAATCCGCGGCGGCGGCCTTCAATCCCGCCCTGCGGCTGATGGATCAGGTGGTGGAAAGCTCGCTCAAGCACGGCTTAGCCAACCGCGCCGAGGCCGAACGCCGGGCGGTGGCGCTGTTCCGCAAACTCAGCCTTCCGGACCCGGAAAATATCGGCAAGCGCTATCCGCACCAGGTCTCCGGCGGACAATTGCAACGCGTGATGACGGCGATGGCTCTCTGCCCTGAGCCGGATCTGATCATCTTCGACGAACCGACCACGGCGCTCGACGTGACGACGCAGATCGACGTGCTCGCCGCGATCAAGCAAGCAATCCACGCCACAGGTGTTGCCGCGCTCTATATCACCCATGACCTTGCCGTTGTCGCGCAGGTGGCCGACGACATCATAGTACTGCGCCATGGCAAGATGGTCGAGACGGGGACCGCCCATCAGATCATCAAGGAGCCGAAGCAGGCCTATACCCAAGCGTTGGTCTCCGTGCACCATATCGAGCACGAAGAAAAGCAGCCGACGCCGAAACCGATCCTATCGGTGAAGAACGTCACGGCCGCCTACGGCAACGGCATTTTAAAGGTGTTGAAAAACGTCTCGGTCGATATCCATCCCGGCCAGACGCTGGCTGTGGTTGGCGAATCCGGCTCCGGAAAATCGACGCTGGCGCGGGCGATCACCGGCCTGCTGCCGCCGCAGCAGGGTGAGATCAGCTTCGAGTGCCGTAAGCTTTCCAACCGACTCGGCGGCCGCACCAAGGAAGACCTCCGCCAGCTTCAGATGATCTACCAGATGGCCGATGTGGCGATGAACCCGCGCCATACCGTCGGCACGATCATCGGCCGGCCGCTGACCTTCTACTTCGGTCTTAGAGGTGCCGAACGCGAAAGGCGGGTCAAGGAGCTGCTCGAAGAGATCGAGATGGGCACGGGCTTCATCGACCGCTATCCGGCCGAACTGTCAGGCGGTCAGAAGCAGCGCGTGTGCATCGCGCGTGCGCTGGCGGCGAAACCCAAGCTCATCATATGCGACGAGGTAACGTCAGCGCTCGACCCGCTGGTGGCCAACGGCATCCTGAAGCTATTGCTCAATCTCCAGCAGATTGAGCAGGTGGCCTATCTCTTTATCACCCATGACCTCGCGACAGTGAAATCGATTGCCGATTCCATCGCCGTCATGTATCGCGGCGAGGTCGTGCGCTATGGGGCGAAGAGCCAGGTGCTGACGCCGCCGTTCGACGACTATACGGATCTCCTGCTGTCGTCCGTGCCGGAGATGGAGCTCGGCTGGCTGGAGAAGGCTACCGCCGGGCGGAAGATGGCGAGCGCGGGGAATTAGCGATGTGAGTCTTCGCGAAACCGTGAGTTCAATGAGGTTCCTCTGCCCCGGCGGCTCTCTTCACCAGCAAGCCTGCTCGCGCCTTCCAGCCTGGCCTGTTCATCCGAATTTGCACGCGTCACAATGCCGGTCGGAGGCCGCAGACGCAAATCGGCGTGCCTGAGAACATATTGCGCGGACTATGCGGCGGGCGGCTGATCTTTAAAGACGGGGATTCTAGCGGCGTTGCTCGTCCACTTTACTGTCATTTGTCGAGCGACGTGAGTGGCATATTCTCAGCGTGACCGCGCTGGTCTATGCGTTGGACCCTATATAAACGGTGGGCATTGGCTGGTGTGATAGCCAACTTCTTGGCAAACTGTATATTTTGGGAACGCGAGAAACCTGCCATCTTCCCTAACAATAAATCATCTGATTGCGCGCAGTAGCATAAATCTATGGCTCCCTCCGACTCTAAGGTAAGCTTCCTTCCCTGCTTGGAACGAAGGCGTTCCAAGTGGGGCGGGTTGCTGCTGACCAACGCAGTTACCCCTCAGGCTACGCAAAGGATTGTTAAAATGCCAGGACACAAATTCGCGGAAACCATTAGGTCGGGAAAACCGCAAATTGGAGCCTGGATGCAGATTCCACACGTGATGGTCGCAGAGACACTGGCACAGACAAACCTAGATTTTCTATTGGTCGACGGTGAGCATGCACCCATTCCACCCGACGCACTTTTAGATATTCTTCCAGCGACCGAACGATACGGCATGCCTGTACTTTATAGGGTCGCCTGGAACAGGATTGAACTCATTAAAGCCGCGTTAGATCATGGGGCGAACGGCATCATGGTGCCGATGGTAAACTCCGGTGCCGAAGCCATCGAAGCTGTCTCGTCCGCAAAATATCCGCCTGCGGGCAAGCGCGGATCTGGAGCGTGGAGAGCATCTAACTATTATCAAAATGATGCGGAGTATCGCAAGAATGCGAACTCTAGCTTGGCCGTCGTACTCCAGATTGAAACACGAGAGGCCCTCAACAATCTCGACGACATAGCCTCAACGCCTGGTGTCGACGCGCTTTTCATCGGCCCGGCAGACCTTGCCCTTTCCTTGGGCATCGAACCGGGCAAGCTGACGCACGAGTTGCTGGATGCCTGTCAGGCAGTCGCCAATGCCGCTAAGAAGTACGGTATAGCATCGGGTAGTGATGTCGCATCCATAGACTATATGATACGGCTCCAAGAGCTTGGCCTCAGCTTGTTCACTTACGGATCGGACCCCGATTTTATTTTACAGGGAGGCCGCGCTGTGGCGAGAGATTTCCATAATGCGCTCGGCGGCACGATTGCCGAGATCGACGTCAACTCGGTCATCGCCTCGCCGAAAGATGCCATAGCGGTCGACGGCCTGATCATCCCAAGCAAGTCCGAAGGAGCACGGCAATGAGAGCGGCGATCATCGGCGGCGGAATTATCGGCGGCGGCTGGGCGGCGCGCTTTCTGCTGAATGGCTGGGACGTCTCGGTTTACGACGAGGACAGCAAGTCGATCGACCGCCTCCGGTATGTCATCGATCAGGCGCGGGTGAGCCTTCCGCAAATCTATGACGGTCAATTGCCTCAGTCGGGCAATCTTTCCGTCCATTCCGACCTGGCCAGCGCAGTCGCCGGGGCGGATTGGGTCCAGGAGTCGGTTTCCGAGCGCATCGACATCAAGTCGGCGGTACTCGGCGAAATCTGCAAGGCCGCTGACAAGGCCAAAGTGATCGGCTCCTCAACCTCAGGCTTGATGCCGTCGGTCCTCGCCGATGGGCTGCCCTGTGCGGACCGTTTCCTCGTCACCCATCCCTTCCACCCCGTCTACCTCCTGCCGGTTGTTGAAATAGTCCCATCGCCGAAGTCCTCCCAAGACACAATCTCCACGGCGAACGACGTCCTCGTCAGCATCGGCATGAAGCCGCTGCTGATGGGGCGCGAGATAGACGGCTTCATCGGCAATCGGCTCCAGGAAGCGATGTGGCGCGAGGCACTGTGGATGGTGAAGGACGGTATCGCCACCGTCGCCGAGATCGACGACGCGATCAAATACGGGTTTGGCCTGCGGATGGCGCAGATGGGCCAATTCGAAACCTATCGGATCTTGGGCGGTGACGGCGGCATGGCCCATTTCATCGCGCAGTTCGGTCTGGTACATCCGCTCTCGAAGCTCATGGACGCGCCCGGGCTGGATGACGTACTGGCCTCCACCCTCGCGGCGCAGTGGGACGAGCAGGTCGGCAACAAATCGACCGCGGAACTCGAACGGCTCCGCGACGCCAACCTCGTCGGCATCATCCGCGCGCTGCGGGCGACGAACAGCGGCGCCGGCGGCGCGGCCGTCGATCACGACGCGCGCGTGAAAGACAACGAACAGAAGAGAGGGGGGGCGGCAAGGGCTGAGAACTTTGACACGATCATCTCGGCGGCGGTCATAACGGCCTCACCTGACGATTCAATCACTTGACACAAAATGCTGAATTCCCTCACGAACATGTTGCAAACGGACAAATTGCGTCGGCTGAACGCGGTTATGCTGCTGCGTCGCCGTTCGGAAAGGCCACGACGATCCTGCCGGCCGGGTCCGGGCAATCGCCGACGGGACGCTCGACCTCGGGCAGATCGTTCACTTCTGACCTTGCCCCTCTTATCTAATCCGGTTTGAAGTTCGTTCTGGCCCATCGAGAGGACCAGGACATGAAACGTAGCCGCTTCTCTGAAGAGCAGATCATCGGAATTTTGAAGGAACATGAGACCGGGATATCGGTTGCCGATCTGTGCCGCAAGCACGGGGTCAGCGACGCCTCGATTTACAACTGGAAGGCCCGCTTCGGCGGGATGGACTCTCCGAGGCTCGGCGACTGAAGGCTCTGGAGGACGAGAACACGCGGCTGAAGCGGCTTCTGGCCGACGCCATGCTCGACAATGCCGCGTTGAACGATCTTGTGGGAAAGAAATGGTGACGCCCGCGGCCAAGCGGAAAGCTGTCGCTCGCCTGAAGGAAGGCTTCGGGATGAGCGAACGGCGGGCGTGTAAAGCCATCGGCTGTTGCCGCATGACGGTTCGCTACGAGACCAGCAGGCCGGACGACCGCGAGCTTCGCGAGCGGATGAAGGCGATCGCGCAGGAGCGTCGCCGGTTCGGCTACCGGCGTCTTCTCGTGATGCTGAGGCGGGAGGGCCTGGTCGTGATGACCTGCCACTGAATTTTCATCCGGCTGCAGTTAGAGCCTCGGCGGGTTTTACGTATGGCGCGGGTTGAGCAACGGGTGATCGGCGGAGCTGGTCGGGGTTGCGCAGCCGATCGTCCGTTGCGGTGAGATTGGCGGCATAGGCCGCAGGCGTGATGTATCGCGAATGTGGGCGCGATCGGTTGTAGTCGTCTGCCCATTCGGCGATGGTTGTTCGGGCATGGTCGAGGCCGAAGAACAGGGTTTCGTTCAGCAACTCGTCCCGCATCCGCCCGTTGAAGCTTTCGCAGAAGCCGTTCTGCATCGGCTTGCCTGGCGCGATGAAGTGCCATTCCACCTGATGATCCTTCGACCAGGCGAGGATCGCGTTCGAGGTGAACTCGGTGCCGTGGTCAGAGACGATCATGCCCGGCTTGCCGCGCCGGGCGATCAGTTCCGTCAGTTCACGCGCCACCCGGCGGCCGGAGATCGAGGTGTCCGGGATCGCAGCCAGGCATTCGCGCGTCACGTCGTCGACGATGTTGAGGACGCGGAAGCGCCGGCCGCAGGCGAACTGATCATGGACGAAATCCAGCGACCAGCGCGCGTTCGGCTTCGCCTGGACCAGGATCGGAGCCCGCGTGCCGACTGCTCGCCGTCTTGCCCGGCGCTTGCGCACGGCCAGTCCTTCTTCGCGGTATAGCCGGTAGATGCGGTTGATACCCGATGCCTCGCCCTCGCGCCTGAGCAGAATGAACAGCCGCCGATAGCCGAAGCGCCGGCGCTCGTTGGCAAGGTCTCGTAGCCGGCCGCGCAGTTCCATCTCAGGTGGGCGACAAGAACGATACCGGATCATCTTGCGATCAGCGCCCACAAAGGAACAGGCCCGCCGCTCCGACAAGCCCATCGTGGACTGCAGATGCGCGACGGCTTCGCGCTTGGCGGCGGGCCCTACCATTTTTTTGAAAGAAGCTCGCGCAGTGCCGCCGCTTCGAGCATCTGGTCGGCGAGCAGCTTCTTCAGCTTCGCGTTCTCGTCTTCTAAGGCTTTCAGCCGTTTGGCATCGGAGACGTCCATCCCGCCATACTTCGCCTTCCAGTTATACAGCGTCGCCTCGGAGATCCCATGCTTGCGCGCCAGGTCGCCCGCCTTTGCCCCCGCCTCATGCTCGCGCAGAACCGCGATGATCTGCTCTTCCGTAAACCGCTTTCTGTTCATCAGTCCGTCCTTCAATCGAGGCCGGACTCTAATCTCAGTTGGAGGAAATTACCCGTGGCAGGTCAGTGAACCACAAGAAGCTGTTCCGGCTCTATCGGGAGGAGAAGCTCGCCGTTCGCCGCCGTGGCGGCCGCAAACGGGCGATCGGGACAAGGGCGCCGATGCTGGTGCCGCTGAGGCCCGACGAGCGCTGGTCGCTCGACTTCGTATCGGACCAGCTCACCGACGGGCGCCGCTTCCGCATCATGGCCGTCGTCGACGACTGCACGAGAGAGTGCCTGGCACTCATCGTTGATACGTCTCTTTCGGGCATGCGGGTTGCCCGCGAATTGGACCGGCTCATTACCGAGCGCGGCCGGCCGAGGATGATCGTCAGCGACAATGGCAGCGAGTTCACCTCGAACGCCATCCTTTCCTGGGCGGATCAGAGCCGCGTCGAATGGCATTACATTGCGCCCGGCAAGCCGATGCAGAATGGCTTCATCGAGAGCTTCAACGGCCGACTGCGCGATGAACTGCTCAACGAGACGCTGTTTACCTCGCTGGCTCAGGCGCGCGTCGCCATCGCCGTGTGGCGCGCCGATTACAATCCTGTTTCATAACACCCATCTGTCTATGTCGTTGAAGTGAATAGGTTTTGCTGATCTGGATGCGATCCCGTGGGGTATTTTGGGTTTTGCCGCGCGCGATGAACGATGCGCTGTGCCGCAGGTTCGCCAAGCGTTGATCGGCTGAAGACCCATGGACCATCCGGCAGAGGATGAACGCCTTCGATCTCGCCCGCCTCGGCGGCGAGCCTGAGGGTCTTCGGTGCAACGCCGAGAAGGCGCGCCGCCTTGTTCAGGTTAAGCCATGGCTCTTTGCCGTCCGCCGCTGGCCGGAAGACAGGGATCTTATGATGCGACCTGTGCGCGGTGACCCGTTCGCGTGTCCATCGATTGCCGTGGCCGGTCACCAGTCCATTGCGGTTGAGGATGCCAGCAATCAGATCATCATTGGCGATGAGCACCAGTTGGCGGACGGCCGCGATGATATCGCCGGACGTGCTGTTGCGCTGTCCACGGCGCCGCTTCGGCAGGCGCAGTTCAGTATGGACGCCGCCAACCCAATGGATCAGAAGAACGATCTCTGACGCTTCGTCATCGATATCGGCGACCACCTCCCGGATGACGCGAACGATGCGCTTCTTGAGCCTTGCATCCGTCGTCGGCGTCGCCCACACAGCCTTGAGATCGGCGGCGAGCGCGGTGACGTGTATTGGCGACAGAAGTGATGGCTCCGATGTCGAGGCATCATGCGCGGCAATCCTGCTCTCGATCTCGCCGACACGCGTAAGCGCCCGGTTCCATCGCAACTCCAGTTCCGCCGCGACCAGCCGGTTCTGCGGATCGATGGCGTCGTATTGCCGGAACGCCCGATCGGCGTTGTAGCGTGCCGCCTCGCGATCGCGCATCAGAGCATCGCGGACCTGATCGCGGCGACTGGCCGCTTGCGCTTCGGCCTCGACGGCCGCGGCTATCGCTGCCGGCTCGACAACCCGCAGAAGAGCTTCCTCGATGGCGGCGTCGACGCGTAGTCCACCGAAGGCGATGCAACGCGGCTCGCCATTGTCAAGCAGACCACGCCAGCAGGATAGCGCGGAATGTTGTGGTTGGTTCCCGTGTAGCGGACCGTCAGCTTGCGGCCGCAGCGCCGGCAGCGGACAAGGCCGGCGAGCAGAGCGTCGCCATGCTTGGGCGCCCCGTGATGCCGGCTCGTGGGCACGTTGTCGCTCACCATCTTGCGGATCGCTTCCGCCCTTTCCCAGCTGACGTAGCCTTCGTGTGCACCCGGGATCAGCGCCAGCCATTCATCACGCGCCTTACGGCGGCTGCGCGAACGAATGGCTGTTGCATCATATCCCGACGCAGCACGAGTCTTACCATAGGCGTAGGCGCCGCCGTAGATCGGGTTCTCGATCATTCGGTGGACGGTCGCATAGCTTGGCCTGCGCCAGACCACATCGCCATTGTTGCGCTTGGCAGGCAAATCCAGCCCATGTTCGAGGAACCAGAGCAGGGCCTGGCGGGCACTGCCGAGTTCCGCCACCTTGTCAAACACAAGGATGATGGCCTCCTGCATGCGACGGTCGGGATCCTTCTCCAGCCGGTCGCCGACCTTCACGAAGCCGACCGGGGAAGCGACGACGAGTTCACCGCGCCGGGCCTTCTCATAGCGGGCCGACAAGGAGCGCTGACGCAGAAGATCGAGCTCATACTCGTTGAGACTGCCCTTCAATCCCAGCAGCAGCCGGTCATTGCCCTGGCGCGGTGCGTAGACCGTCTCCTGGTCGATCAGCACGGTATCGACGACGCGGCACATCTCGATGAGCTGCTGCCAGTCGCGGCTGTTGCGGGCGAAGCGCGATACCTCCCGCGCCGCAACCGCCCCAACCTTGCCGAGACAGACTGCTGCGACCATCCGATCGAAGCCCGCTCGCGCGACACCGCCAGCAGCAGAGCGGCCGAGATCGTCATCGACCGTCTCGATGCAAGACCAGCCGAGCGCGACCAGGCGATCGCGCATCGCATACTGCAGGGCGCTGCTCTCACGATTGTGCAGAACCTGATGGGCCGAGGACTGCCGCACATAAAGGATCGCCTTTCGCTCCAGATGGTGGGGCCGGATCTTCTCATGCATCATGGCGTGCCTCCTCCCGTGGAACGGCGCGCTCGCCGTCGACGTGGTCGAGGATCAGGCGCACCATCAGCTTTGTCAGCGTCAGGCGCGTCTCTTCCGGCAGCGCCTGCCATGGTGGCATCTGCGCGGTCTCCGCATCGTGCGGGTTGGAGAACAGATCGAACTGATATGTCGTGGGCTGGCGCGGCATGGACCTCTCCCCGATTCGCGTCGTGAGGATCCGATGCTGCGCCCGAAACCTCCAATTGCGATGGGGTGTGGGAATTGGCCGTCGCGTCCTGCAGCAGTGTCACCAAGACGCCAAGCGTTCTGGGATCGACATGTGGGGCAGCGGCAATGCGCCACGCGGTGCAGACCGCGCGATCAAACATCCAGGCCGGAACCTCCAGCCACCGATCGGAGGCGTGGCCAGAGAGACTGCAGCGGAAAACCTCCCGGTCAGCCTTCTCGATCACCTCATGAACGTGAACACAACGCCCGGCCCAGGGATGCCATGGATAAAGAAACTTGCGTTCCTCGGTCCCGTGGGCGTTCTCTCGTCGTGTTGTACAACACCGCCCGGCCGCACTCCCAAATCGCCTGGCAGACACCGGCCGAGTTCGCCGGCACCTTCAATCCGCGACGGTCGCTCGCGCTGCGCGATGCCAAAGGCTCCGCGCCAGCGCCCGTCGCTTCACCCGCCCAGCAGGGCACAACCCACGCCGGAAACGAACTCAAAACTGGATAGAAACTGGGGGCAACGTCACTTCGATCCTCGCGAAAGTTGCCATCGCCCGATCGGCCTCGGGCTCGCCGCCGGCCATCTGCTTGCGCCTAGCATAAAGCTGTGACGGAGCTGCGCCGAACACCTCCGCGACCTCGGCCACCGACGAACCCGCCGCGCTCGCCAGATCGACCAACGCGCGCTTCTCCGTGCAACTCCACAGCCGCCGCTGCCGCACGCGCCCAGGCACCGCTGCACAATCTTCGGCCGGCGCCCCGCCGCTGATCTCTGCGACCATATCGCCCTTCGCATGTTCCAATGTCATCGCGCGAAAGCTCCATGTTCATGGGCCTATTGCAAGGTGCTTTGGCGCATCGCTTACGCCGACATTGTCGATGGCGCGATAGAGACACATCGTAAGCGTCATCCCGCTAGCACCTTCTCCGGGGTGATGTAAGGGCGCAATTTGACGATCCGCATGGAGGATCGTTTTGTGCCTGGACTTGACCATAGACTTGAGCCGGAAGGCGAGGTTCGGCGCTTTGAGGTGATCAACGGCGCGATGGGGCGTCGGCGCTGGAGGGCTGACGATCGGGCACAGATCGTGGAGGAATCGCTTGCGCCTGGCGCGGTAGTTTCGGTAGTGGCCCGCCGACATGGGCTGACTATCGTTGCCAAATCACCGGAATTCATGGTTGAATCCGCTTCGTGACCGACGCGGCCACTATCCTTCCCAACGATCCTCATGCGCTCTAGGCGATGCTTCTGGCCGAGCGCGCGGAGAACGAGAGGCTGCGCCAGATCCATCAAGGAGCTGCAGCGCCATCGCTTCGGCCGGAGGGCCGAGAGCCTGCCTGAGGACCAACTGCTCCTCGGACTGGAGGAAGCCGAATAGGTGAAGGCGGAAAGCTTCGCCAGCGAGGAAGCGGCAGACCCTGCGAAGCGTGATGCCCGGACTAGCAAGCGCCGCACTAACCGTGGCTCGTTGCCCGCTCACCTGCCGCGCGTCGAGCAGGTGATCGACGTCTCCGACAAGCTCTGCCCGTGTTGCGAAGGCCAGTTGCATGTAATGGGCGAGGACGTCTCCGAACGTCTCGACATGATCCCCGCTCAGTTCCGGGTGATCGTCCCTCGTCGGCCAAAGTATGCCTGTCGCGCCCGCGAAGAGGTAGTGGTCCAGGCGCCGGCCCCAGCCCGCTTCGTTATCCATCACCGGCTTGCCAAAATGCATCTGGAACGACTCCGTCGCCGGGGCCACGTAGTTGAGACAACGCATCTGGGCATATGCCATCTACGTAGAGCGCGGAGCAGGCTCTGGAAAGTCGTCTTACGAGACGCCGTCACACCATCGTTTGAGGAACGATCGCCTCTGCCGAAAGTCCGGCTGCGGCGCCAGAGGCCCCGTTACCTATCTAGACAAGATCGCGCGCAATCTGCCGGTGCCAGGACCGGGAGAATATGCGCCTGTCATCGTCATAGGCGCGCAGGTTGGCCTCGACGAGAAAATGATCCGGGGTCGAGAAAAGCGCAGTTTCGACCTCCACTCGACTCCGCCATCCAGGATGGGCAAAGTCGTAGGTTTCACAAACTTCCATGCGGGCACTTGTCGGTTCGTTCGGCCGGATTCGGTAACGGACCTCCTTCATAGACGCGACCTCCACGCCAATGGCGTCGATGATCCAATTCCCGTCGTCGCGGATCACCGTGTGAACTGTCTCGCCTGTGACGATGTCCTGTCCGATAGTACGCTCGACCTTTCCCTGCCGCACCAATGTATACTTCGTCCGCGGTGCCGTCACGGGTTCTGCAAACCTAATCTCAGCATCCTCGGCGCGCCCGCTCCGGGTTGGCAACACAAGGTTGCTGGCGCCCATGAAGACGGTCAGCGTGACCGACCGTGGAGAGGGCCAGACAATCGGCCAATATGCCGTGGACAACGCAAGCCGGATCCGGTGCCCCGCCGGAAACATGTGGCCAATTTCATTGAGCTGGACCCTGACTCGATACCGCGCCCCCGGCTCAAGCGGCTTTGGCGTCTCATGGCTCTCCCGGTGCGTTAGATTGAGCACACCATATGTAACGCGGGTGGAGGTTCCATCTGGCGCAACATCGTTCAGCCGAACAGCGACGAGGCCGTTCGGCTGGTCGGCCGATATCTCCAGCACGGCAATCGGTGCACCTAGAATCTCCACAGGCTTTGTCAGTGGTGCGGTGTCGAACACGAGCGACTTACCGTCTTCCTCGCGCTGGTCCAGGGGCAACTCGGGTGACAACCCGCCCATGCCGTACGGGCACCATTCGCCGCCGTGCATCCCCGTGTTCCCGGGTGAATTCACCACCTGCGTCGTCTGATCGTTTGGTTTTTCACCGAGGGCGTGCGGCGCTAGCCATAACGTCTTGCTTTGAATATTCTCGCTGGGCCACGACGGCTCTCCGATCCAGTGGCCCGGACGCACATCATAATGCGATGCCGGAGGAACGCTGTCTTGCAGATAGGCTCGGAGCATCGGCTCGTCCATGATGCCCGTTTTGGCGCCCTTTAGCCAGTGATCCCACCAGCGCAGCGCTTCCTGCAAAAACCCAATTGCAGGGCCGGGAACTCCGGTGTGAGGATATTTGTGGCCCCATGGACCGACGAGACCGAGGCGCGGCCCCTTCAATCCGGCCAGCAAACGGAAGATGGCGTTGGAATAGCCGTCAGCCCACCCGCCCACGGCGAAGACTGCGGCCTCGATAGCGGAGAAGTCCTCACAGACCGAGCCGTGTCTCCAGTACTCGTCACGCCGCTGATGCTCGAGCCAAGTGGCGAACACCGGGGTCATGGCATCGAGCCGCTCCATCCACATGTCGCGCCAGCGTTCCTCGCCCACCATCAGCGGGTCCGGCGCGCGCGACATCCAGCCGAAGTAACTAGTCCCCCAGGCCAAGATGTCCGTGATGACACAGCCGCCCATGTAGTGCATGTCGTCGGCATAACGATCATCGGTAGAGCAGACGGTTATGATCGCCTTCAGCGCCGGCGGGCGGCGCGCCGCCACCTGCAGCGAGTTGAAACCGCCCCATGAGATTCCCATCATGCCGACTGCGCCGTTGCACCAGGGCTGCTTGGCGATCCAGGCGATCACCTCGACGGCATCGTCCTGCTCCTGCTTCAGATACTCATCGAGGATCACGCCATCAGAATCGCCGCTCCCGCGGATATCCAGACGAATGCTGGCATAACCATGCGCAGCAAAGTAAGGGTGGGCGAGGTCATCACGGGCGCGCGTAGCGTCACGACGCCGATAGGGGATATATTCGAGGATTGCCGGCACCGGATTACTCTCGGCGTCTTCGGGCATGAAGATGCGTGCGGCCAACCGCGTGCCCTCTGACAAGGGGATCCAGCACAATTCGATCTCGCGGACTTTGCGCATGTTTGACGGGTCGAGGGACATCATTATCTCCGAAGTCTATGGACCTGCTGTGAAATTGGCCCGGCGGCGCTACGCAGCCGGCCTACAGGATTAGGCCTTCTTCGGCCGGGGCAGGTGTACGGGCAATTGGGCGGCAGGAGCATCGGGCCATGTAGTCCCTGTAAACCAGGTTCGATACCAAGAATTCGGTTTCGTTGAGAATTTCTATCGTAGCTTCTACCAACACGAATGTACTCGGGGATCGCCAAACTAAGATCGCATCAAAGCACCGCTCGTATCGTATAGTGGTTCGATCATCACCACCGCTGGAAACATTTGTCCGTCGATTTCGACATCTAGCGCGGTGCCGTTAGTAGCGAACTCGACAGGAACGTAGCCTAACGCCAAAGACTTCTTGACGCGGTACCCATAGCCCCCGGAGGAAATATAACCGACCGCGACCCCATCCTTGAGCAGCGCTTCGTCTCCAACGACGTCACGGTCGTCGACATTGATCATCAGACCGACAAGCTTCCGAGCGGGCCCCGCGTCGCGCGCCTTGGCTGCGGCTTCCTTGCCGACGAAGTCTTTGTTCCAGTCGATGAAAGCGGCCAGTCCGCTCTCAGCTGCGTCGAAATCCGGGCGGAAGTCCATTGTCCAAACCCCGCAGTTCTTCTCGAGGCGCATCGACATGAGGGCCCGGCTTCCGTAAAAGCGCAGCCCGAGGTCACCGCCTGCGTGTTCGACCGCTTCAAACAAACGAATGAGGAACTGCGGACGGCAATAGATTTCATAGCCCAGTTCGCCTGAGAACGAGAGGCGCGAGAGGATAACCGGAACGTCACCCACGACGCATTCCCGGATATCGCGGAATTTGAACGCGTTGTTAGACACGTCCTCCCGCGTAATCCGCGATAGCAGTTCTCTTGATTTCGGACCCGAGATCGCCAGCCCGTGGAGCTCGTCCGAACGGTTCGTATAGGTTACCCCCTCGGTCGGCAGGAGCCGCTCGAACCATCTCCGGTGCATTTCCTGTGCCGCTCCTGATCCGAACAACATGAAGCGGTCTTCCGATAGGCAGGCGACGGTGAGGTCCCCATAGAGTTTGCCTTTGGGGGTCAACATTGGCGTCAACGCTATCCGACCAGGCTTGGGAAGTTTTCCGGCAAGGACGTAATCGAGGATCGCTTTCGCTCCCGGTCCGGCAAATTCGTGCTTCGAATAGTTGGCGATCTCGATGGCGCCCACGTTCGTGCGAACGCTCTCGATTTCCCGAGCAACGTAGTCATGGCTCCGGTTGCGCTCGAACGTCGGCTCTTCGTGCGCATCCTCCGGCCCGTCGGCGAACCAGAGAGCATGCTCCAGGCCAAAACTCACCCCCATGACCGCGCCCTTCGCGACCAGGCGATCGTAGAGCGCTGTCGTCTTCTGCCTCCGTCCTTTCGGCAGGGTCTCATTGGGAAACGTCATGACGAAACGGCGTTCATAGTTCTCTGAGGACTTTACCGTGCCCCAGTCCGCGGTCGCGAAGTTGCCAAACCGCGCGATGTCCATCGCCCAGACATCAATCGACGGTTCGCCTTCGATCATCCATTCCGCAATCGACCGGCCGACACCACCGCCCTGGCAGAAGCCGGCCATTACGCCGACCGCGGCCCAATAGTTCTGCAGACCGGGGACCGGGCCGATCATCGGGTTTCCGTCAGGGCCGAACGTGAAGGGCCCGTTTACAACGGTTTTGATACCCACCTGGCTAAGGGCTGGAATGCGTTCAAACGCAAGTTCGAGGCGGTCTGCGATCCGCTCCAGGTCGGATGGCAGCAGTTCGTGGCCAAAGTCCATTGGGGTGCCAGCCACCTTCCAAGGCGTGGACTTCGGCTCGTACGTGCCCAGCAGCATGCCGTTACGCTCCTGTCGGAAGTAAATGTTAGCCTCGTAGTCGATGCCCGCCGGGAGGCGCTTGCCGGAAGCCATTCGTTCGACGATTTGGGGGATATCCTCCGTAATCAGGTAGTGGTGCTCCATAGGCTGCACCGGCATGGTTACGCCAGCCATCTTGCCAGCTTCTCGCGCCCAGAGCCCGGCGGCGTTGACCACGTGCTCTGCACTGATGGTTCCCTTGGGAGTGGCCACGTCCCAGGTACCGTCCTTCCGTTGGCGAGTCTCAATAACAGGGGTGTGGGTGTAATACTGCGCGCCGTGCACGCGCGCAGATTTTGCGTAAGCGTAGCAGACACCCGAAGGGTCGACATCACCGTCGAGCGGGTCCCACAGCGCCGCGAGATAGTGGCTTGGATCGATGAGTGGGTGCCGGTCGGCCGCTTCTTTGACGCTGATGAATTCCTGGTCAATCCCCATGTAGCGGGCCTTCGACCGCTCCCGCTTCAGGTATTCGTACCAGGTGTTGTTCGACGCCAGGTAGAAGCCGCCCGTGTTATGAAGCCCGACCGAGTGGCCCGACGTCTCCTCGATCTCTTTGTAAAGATTGATTGTGTAGCCCTGGAGGCGGCTGATGTTCGGATCCGAGCTGATGGTATGGATCTGACCCGCCGCATGCCAACTTGACCCGCTGGTTAGTTCGTCTCGCTCAAGGAGCACACTGTCTTTCCAGCCGAATTTTGCGAGGTGGAAAAGGATGGAACATCCGACAACGCCGCCGCCGATGACGACCGCGCGGGCGTGCGTTGGAAATTGTTTTTCAGCTGTCATGTTTGTCCGCTTTTGGCTGGAAGAGGCGATCGCTTTTTAGTTCAGGGACCGGCCGGCTTAGCACTCGCTAAGCGAGGGGAAGACGTCTGAACCGACCAGCCTGAGCTGGGTCAAAGAAGTGGTCGAGAGGTCCGTGCTCAACAAAATGTGCGTGCCATGTCGCTAACGCACTTCTGTCGAGTTCCACACCCAGGCCAGGGCCTTCGGGCACGGTGACGACATTGTTGGTCTGACGGAACGGACCACCCTGGATGACATCGCCGATCTGCCATCGAAACAGGGACTGGGATGGCTCCGTAATCCACGGCATTGCCGCCGACATGTGCAGGTAGGCCGCCGTTGCTACCCCGGCGTCGCCCGAATAACACCAGAACCCGACGCCCATGGTCTCACAGGCGCCGATAAATCGAACGGCGCGGGAAATGCCGCCCAGAACCGCAAAATTGGTGACGATGAAGTCCGGCACGCCGATACGAACAGCCC
This sequence comes from Mesorhizobium sp. M1334, assembly GCF_040317995.1. Classification (NCBI taxonomy): domain Bacteria; kingdom Pseudomonadati; phylum Pseudomonadota; class Alphaproteobacteria; order Hyphomicrobiales; family Phyllobacteriaceae; genus Mesorhizobium; species Mesorhizobium sp. M1334. Next base: position 9,210 of record NZ_JAMYLM010000025.1, on the reverse strand, counting down.
AGCGGAGATCCGGCACGTGGGTGGAGAAGGGTATGGCCGAATGTCGGCGCAATACCTCCATCTCTTCGAAGGTGGCTACGGGATCCTCATAGTTCCTGATATCGAAAGGCTCGATTTCGCGAAGGATCCGGATGGCAGTCGGTAAGGACCACTGCATATTGCTGTCGAGCCGGATCATGTCTCGCGGCCCCAAGGCGGAGCGGAGCGCCTTCACGGTCTCGATCTCAAGAACCGGATCCCCCAAGATGAGTTTCCCCTCGAACATCGTCGAGCCGTGAAGCTCCCGCATGTGTACGCAATAGTCAGCCACCGCCTCGGGCGACATTTCTCCTCCCTCACGGAATCCGAAGTATTCGGTAAAGGGAATTTCCTTCCTGACAGCACCGCCCAGCAGCTTGTAAAGGGGCTCTTGCGCCACTTTGCCTCTGATATCCCAGAGACCGATTTCAATCGCGCCGAAAGCTTTGACAACGGAACTATCGTCGGTGTTTTGGACGATTTGCCATGGTGGGACAGTCAAGGATTCACAATTGGCGATGTCGAGGGGATCCTGACCGACCAGCCTTTCGCCCATAGCTAGAATGGTTGCCAAGACATCGACCGAAGGCGCCTCACCAAGACCGACAAGCCCTTGGTCAGTTTCAACTTCGATGATCACCTTGGATGTGCCGGGATAATGTCCGCCAGTCCACCAAAGTGGTTTCTCAAGCGGTATGTTTACCGGAGTCGCCTTTACGGAACGTATCTTCATTGCCTTGTCCGAAATCGAGAAAATTGAGCTGGTGCTGGCCTTGACTGCTCAGTACCACTGGTCAGTCTGCTGGGACTTCTTCCGCGCGCAGAAATCGGCCAACGCGTTGTCGATGGCCGGATCAAGAGGCGGCGCCTCGTACTCGGCAAGCAGCTTCTTCCACCGCGCGTTGGCTCGGACCAGGGAATCTTTTTCCCCGGCGTCACGCCACTGCTCGAAGCTGTTGTTGTCAGCGACCTCCGACTCCCAGAAAGCCGTTCGATAGTTCGCGATAGTGTGGGCGCAGCCAAAGAAATGCTTCCCTGGGCCTACCTCGCGGAATGCGTCGAGCGCCAGCTGGTTGGGATTGACTGAAAGGCCAGCCATGTAGACGTGCAGCGCGCTGCAGAAGTCGGCATCCAGGATCAGTTTCTCGTAGCCCATGGTCAGCCCGCCTTCGAGCCAACCTGCCGAATGCAAGATGAAATTGGCGCCGCACTGGACGGCGGCCTGCATGGCGACGGCGCTTTCCATCATCGCCTGACCGTCAGCCACCTTTGACGACGTAAAGGCGCCTGAGCAACGCAGCGGCAGGCCCAGACGGCGTGCGAGCTGGCCCACCACCAGCGATCCCAATGCCGGTTCTGGGGTACCGAAGGTTGGTGACCCGGTACGAAGGTCGGTCGAAGACAGAAAGTTGCCGAAGATGGTGGGGGCGCCTGGCCGCACCAGCTGGGTCAGGGCGCACCCTACCATCGTCTCCGCAAACGACTGTGCGATGGCGCCGGGCGTTGTCACCGGACCCATAGCCCCGCCCAGGATGAAAGGCACGATTACCGTCCCCTGATTGGCGCGGGCATAGACCTTGAGCGCGCCTGTCATGGTGGCATCGAATACGAGCGGAGAGTTGGCATTGATATTCGCGAGGATGACGCAGTTCTGGTCGGCGAACTCTCGGCCGAAAACGATACGGGCCATCTCGATCGAGTCTTCGGCCCGTTCGACCGAGGTGACCGAGCCCATGAAAGGCTTGTCCGAGTAGCGCAGATGGGCCGATACCATGTCGAGGTGCCGCTTGTTCACCGGAATGTCGACGGGCTCGCAGACAGTGCCGCCGGAATGGTGCAGCCACGGGATGGAGTAGGCGAGTTTGACGAAGTTTTCGAAATCGCCGAGCGTCCCGTAGCGTCGACCGCCTTCCAGATCGCGTACAAAAGGCGGGCCATAGGCCGGCGCAAACACGACATTTGGGCCGCCAATTTTGAGGGAACGCGCCGGGTTCCTGGCATGTTGCGTAAAAGTCGAAGGCGCGGTTTTCAGGATCGGACCGAGCATGCCCCTTGGAAAGCGGACCAGTTCGCCCTGCACCACGGCGCCCGCAGACCGCCACAGATCCAGAGATTCCGGATCTTCTCGGAACTCGATGCCGATTTCCTCCAGGATCACGGCGGCGGCGTCCTCGATCGCCAGTAGGCCTTCCTCGGAAAGCAGATCGTAGGGGCGGATCCGTAGCTCAACGCCGGCGAGAATGGCCGCCGCCTCATGGCCCCCGGCTGGAGGACGTCGGTTCGAGCGACCGCGTGCTCGAGGTGTCGGCGCCTGTAGCTCGGACATGCTTTTCCGTCTTCCCTTTTTCTTTTCCTCCTATAAGTTTGATTGGTGAAAACCTCGAGGTAAACCGCAATTAATCTGATGCGCGCATAAGTGGAAGTTATGCATGTCCCGTTTACGCATTCCGAGCCCTGCTGGCCTCATTACATTTGAGGCCGCGGGACGGCATCTGAGTTTTACCAACGCGGCCGAAGAGCTTCGCGTCAGTCAGGCCGCTGTGAGTTCGGCCATCAAGAGCCTCGAGGGTGACCTCGGGGTCGAGCTGTTCGTCCGCCAGCATAAACGGATTCTATTGACCGAAGCCGGCCAGCGTTTCTACGCCGACGTGGCGATGGGCCTCGGCCATATTGCGCGATCGGCCGAGGCTGTCCGCCGGACCACGGAGGACAAACATGTTGTTTTGTCATCGTCGACGGCGTTCGCCAGCCATTGGCTGATTCCGCGGCTCCCAAAGTTTCGTGCGTTGCACCCGGATATCGAAATTCGCATCCAGACGGCAGACCGAGACACCGATTTGGGGCCGGATCCCCATTTGATCGGTGTCCGCCGCGGGCTGGGCGATTGGCCTAACTATCGCGCTTTCCGTTTCGGCGGTGAGAGCCTCATCCCGGTCTGCAGCCCTAGCTACCTACTTCAGGCCAGCGCGCCACGCGATCTGCCCGATCTCGCTGGGCGGACCCTCATCCACCTCGACGAGCCCCACCGGCCACGTCCAGCGTGGAAGGACTGGTTCGCCCATTTCGGGGTTGACTTCACCGACGTCGGGGAGGGCCTGCGTCTCAACGATTACAGCCTTGTCGTCCAAGCCGCAGTTGGCGGGCAAGGCATCGCACTGGGCTGGACGCATCTCGTCAACCATCCGCTGAGCGAAGGTTTGCTTGTCCCAGCCCTCGATGCCAACTGGGCAACCGGATATGCCTTTTTCATCGTCAGCAACAGAGCGGTGGACCTCGCTCCGGAAGCTAAGCTGGTCAAGGACTGGATCCTCGAAGACGCTCCTGACAAGCTGGTTTGACCGACGTCATACAGGCGTCAGCCGCGGCTAAAGTAAACAGCCGAGTGCGAAGCGTGCCACCGCCCGAAGCCTCAGAGATCGCCGTTAGCTTCGCCATTCTCTCGGTGTCTTGCCAAAAATTTCGCGAAAGCACTTCGAGAAATGGGAAGACGAAACAAAGCCACAGGCGACCGCTATCTCCAGAAATGGCATATTTGTCTGCTCAATCAGGCGTTTGGCTCGCTCAAGTCTCAGGCGTGCGTAGTACCGGGCGTTATCAACTTAACTCGCGCTCAGGGATTTGCGGCACAGAGCGATGGCATGAACACCGCGACCATCAGCTACAAGCGCCATCGTTTCCCGCCGCAGACTATCGCCCATGCAGTCTGGCTCTACTACAGGTTCCCCTTGAGCCTGCGTCTGGTCGAGGAAATGCTGCTGGAGCGCGGGATCGTCGTTTCGTATGAGACAATCCGCCGGTGGGGCATCAAGTTCGGTCCGCACTACGCTCGCCGCTTGCGCCGCAAGCTGCCCAGTCGAAACGATGTCTGGCACCTGGACGAGGTCGTTATCACCATCGCCGGCAGGAAACATTGGTTGTGGCGTGCCGTCGACCAGGATGGCTCTGTGCTCGACGAGATCGTCCAGAACCGCCGCAACACCAAGGCGGCCAAGCGCTTGCTGACGCGGCTGTTGAAGAAGCAAGGCGTCGCGCCGAAGCGCATGATCACCGAATGGAGCAGCCAAGCGACAGGTGATGCCGGACATCGAGCATCGGTCGCACAAGGGATTGAACAACCGGGCGGAGAATGCCCGTGTGCCGTTGCGAAAACGAGAGTGGATGATGCAAGGCTTCCGATCACCAGGAGCATTGCAACGCTTCGTTTCGGTCTTCTCGGCTCTGCGCAATCTCTTCGTCCCGCCTCGCTCAAAACGCTCTGCTCTCGCTACACATATTCACCGCCTGCAGGCCATGGCGGAATGGCAAGCCGGTGGCCGTAGTCAGCTGACATCAGCGGCCGCAGGTCTCAACTCCTGTATATGCAGACAACGTGACATCGCCCCTGATTGTGCTCCCCCCTTTACCCCGGCCGCGCAACGATGCGCCCGCACGGCCGAGGAATCGATGAGAAGCTGGGTCGGCGGTCCATCCGCACCGGCAAGTGCATGGAAGATATCGCTCCATACTGCCATCGGCCTTCACGCTCTTGCAACTGCAGCGGACCGTGGAAGCGCTCGCCGGCCGGCTTATCAACAAGCAGAACTTTCGCCGGCTGATAGAGCAGCAGGAACTGGTGGAGGAGACCGGCGAAAGTGCTTTTGATACCGGCGGTCGGCCGGCGAAGCTTTATCGCTTCCGCCAAGACGTCCTCGACGAAACGGCGGCCGCCGGGACAAAATTGCCGCTGGCGCGGGCTTGACATCCCTTATAGTCAACGTAGTGATATGCCCTTATAATCAATTCGATTATAACGGGATATTCCCTCGCACCGTCCGAACCCACGATCTCGCTGCCGGGAAGCCCCTATGAGTGGATCGAAGTGATCTTGGAAATGAAACGCCCGAAGACGAGCTTTCAACCTTTGTCATGAAGGAGGTGCCGCGCGCCGAGCCAATGCCTTGCGGCAACGGCGAAGGATGTATACCGCCAGTAAATGCGCGCGTCAAAGTCGCTGTCGAATGTACAGTTCGTCCAAATGTGCAATACGTTCGGTTTGTGCAAGTAAAACTTGGAAAATTGTTGCATAAAAGCAACGTCTAATTATATAACGCTGGCAAGCTAAACTTTGAACTTGCACAAATGGGCGTCGCGGATAGCGTCACGCCGTGAAGCATGCACTGCAATGTGTGTCTGTTTCGATCGGGGGGGGGGGTCGTCATTGTAATTATTACCTTTTTTTATTGAGAGGCACAAGTTGTAGCCGCAAGACGGCTGCTAGGTTGCGAGCATACGAAAACGCAACACATCGCCATCCCCCAAACTTCATATCTTCAACGCTCTTTCGGCGGCTTGCTGAGGGAATGCTATTGGGAAAGCCACATATGTCCGCGTCGAGTGATCTTGGGGATGAAACGCGCCAGACCGAGCTTTCAAGCTTTGTCATGAGGGAGGTGCAGCGCATCCTTGCCCAATGCGATGAGGCGAGGCAGCGTGACAAGGCGGCTGTTGCGCCTTCGGGTTCTCCTTCCGGCGATTTGACCGACGTGGCCGCCGAATTTCTTGGTAGGCTCGAGGCCGAAGCAGCGCGAGGGCTAAACGCCCAGGCGGGTGAGATCGCTTCGCGACCACGGGCAGCCGATCATCCGCTCGCGCATCCGGTTCTGAAAGATTGCCCGAGAGAAGGAGCGCGCATTGCAGAGTGGGCCGGTCCAGTTGCGGGGTCGACGCATCTCGAGAGACGTTTTGGAATACCGCGATCCACGCTGTATTGGTGGCAGCGGCATAATGATGTGGTTGCCTTCCGGCGAGGCTCCCGCAAGCATGTATTTCCCCTGGCTCAGTTCATCGACGGCAGGCCCATGCCCGGAATTAGGCAGGTCCTTTCCTCGATCTCCGATCCCAGATTGGCTTGGCTGTGGCTGATCAGCCCGTCGCCCCTTCTCAAGGGTCGCGTTCCTATCGAATTGCTCAGGGAAGGTATGAACGCAGAAGTCGTCGCATCCGCCGCCCAGGCTGTTTCTCTGATTGAATCTATCTGACGATTGGCCGGATGCCGACGGCTGTCCGCGCATTATGTACGTGCGCACAAAGCAGATGTGCCAATTGTGCGATTTGTTCAAATGTATAGTTGTCCAATTTGTGCAACTAATACTGGTGATTTAGTGGTAAAAATGCAACTGATACTTAGATAAGTGGCTGGCAAAAGGAATTTGAACTTGCACTAATTCGCCCGGTGAATAGCGTTGGAGCCGGGAAGGATGCATTGCGAATGCGCATCTTTTTCGATCGTGGGGACAGGGAGCGGTTCGTCCATCGACGTCCTCGCCCCTTTCAAATCATTGAATGGAGATCAAGTATGAACATCAAGAGCCTTCTTCTCGGCTCCGCTGCGGCACTGATCGCAGTTTCCGGTGCGCGCGCCGCCGACGCCGTAATCGTCGCCGAGCCAGAACCCGCTGAATACGTCAAGATCTGCGACGTCTACGGCGCTGGCTACTTCTACATCCCCGGCACCGAAACCTGCCTGCGCATCGGCGGCTATGTCCGTTACGACATCAGCGCTGGCGACGTTGGCTCCTACGACGGGGCGCGGACCCACGACGTCCAAGACGGTAGCGACCAGGGCACCTGGCGCAAGAACGCCCGCTTTGACCTAAGGACTTGGACCGGCCAGGAAACCGAACTCGGTACTTTGAAGACATACACCGAAACCAAATTCAATTTCGGTAACCGCAACGCCTATTCGGGTCCCGACAGTCCCCAGAACTATGCCTTCAACAGGGGCATCACACTGAACTTCGCCTGGATCCAACTCGGTGGCCTTCGCGTCGGCAAGGACGAATCGGCCTTCGATACGTTTATCGGCTATGCCGGCAACGTCCTCAACGATACGCTCGTTCCCTACGGCGATTTCGACACCAACGTCGTGCAGTACTACTTCGACGCCGGCAATGGCTTCTCCGCCGTGGTATCGCTCGAAGAGGGGTCTGGCGTCGTCGGCACGATCGACAGCTACGTTCCGCATCTTGTCGGCGGCGTGAAGTACGCGCAGGGCTGGGGCGCCATCACCGGCGTCGTGGCTTACGACAGCAACTACGAAGAGGTAGCCGGCAAGGCCCGCTTGGATGTGAACGCCACCAACGAACTGTCGCTGTTCATTATGGCTGGCTATGGGACCGACGACAACCTAACTGACGGGACCTACGCTATTCCTGCCGGCGGTCGCGGCTTCTACAAGCAGTGGGGTGGCAACTGGGCCGTCTGGAGCGGCGGCACCTACAAGTTCAACGAGAAGACCTCTTTCAACCTTCAGGCGGCGTATGACGAGTTGAAGAACCTCGGCATTGCCGCCAATGTCGCCTACGATATCGTTCCTGGTCTGACGATCACGGCCGAAGTCGACTATCTCCACGCTGGCAAGTTCGGGGATGTGGACTTCTCTAACTGGACCAATGCCGACAAGAAGAACAGCGTCGGCGGTCTCCTCCGCTTCCAGCGCTCGTTCTGAGGATTGAAGAGCCCGTTGCCGCGTTCGAAGCGGTAACTGTGAGCCTAATTTGCGGCTGAACCATTGTGGTGAGGCTTAGAGGTTTTCGGCGGATTGCTTGATCACGGACCTCCAATCCGAGCATTTCGTCGATGAGAAGGGCGCCCTGTTCCCGGGCGCCCTTTTTAAGGTTATCAGACTCGCGCAACCGAGAGGATCGCGCGCAACAGTGAGGCGGACCGCACTCTCCATGCCAGAACGGCATGATCTGCAACTCGGCGCTGGCGGCAGTTCAATGTTGAAAAGCAAAGGCGTCGAGCCGGCATCCGGTCACCCGATTCCGCGCCGGCAAGAGGTCCGCGCCGCCGCCCCCCTGGGACCAGCGTCTCGCACTTGGAAAGTTAGGCGCCCCTGCCGGCTGCGTATCGAAAGCGCTCTCGCCGATCTCCTCGACTTCTATTGAGACAGGCGGAAGTTTTTTCGCCAGCGAAACCCCGACGACCTTGATGGGGAGTCGCGCCAGCAGGGTGGGCGGCACGTCCAGTGCCACCGACCATGCGAGATGCCGATTGTTGGCGCGTCTCTCAGTGGCGCGGCCATATTCATTCTGGTGCCGATCTGTTGCCTTTTCTGCTTTTCCCATGCGTTTTAGGCCGAGCCATTTGTGAAGGGGGCCGTCAGATCGTCGAACGGTCGAAAAGTTCCAAGTATAGTGGATGGGAAGTCTTGAAACGAGCCGCCCCTGTCGAAGGGCGCCGGATCGGCTGCGTGACGTGCTGTGCAAGCGTGAACAGCGTCATGTCGGCCAGCAATTGTCGTTTTCCTATGAACGGCGGCAGATCATGCTTGAGAAGAACGAGATCTCGATCGGCCTGGTTGGCCAGTATGTCGATATCTATGAGTTTGCCGATGGCCGCCTGGACGTTCGCTGGAAGGCGTGCTCCCTGCCCTACACCGTTTTCGACAAGGAGCAGCGTGTGACGCACACCGCAATCACCGAGAACAAGCGGCTTGGCGAGGTGCTGTCCTGGATCAAGGCGCAGCAGGATGAGGCGCGACCGGCGCCGAAGGTCAAGACGAACAGTGAGCAGATTCAATACCAGAAGCGTGGCAGGAAGGCTGGTCGGAGAGCGGATTTCATGAACGATCCGGCTGTCATTGCGCAGCGAGAACAGGCACTGGCAAGGTTGGCCGCTGCGGAGTGTTATCGCAGGCCTTGCAATCCTTTTTCTTGGTGAGCGACCTCACGAAGCCACCTTGATCGCTCTGGTGGTTGGTTTGGTCGGCGTGATCATCACGCTGCAACCCGGTCTTGCAGCCTTCCAGTGGGCAGCCGTGCTGACCCTCCTGGCTGCAGCCCTGTACGCGTCCGCCCAAATCCTAGCCAGGAAACTTGGCGACAGCGAGAGCGCCGCCGTTATCACCTTCTATCAGAATTTGGCCTTCCTCATTGGTGCGCCCGCGCTGGCGGATTTACCTTCTGTCTTGGTCATGGTGGCGTTCCTTCGCGGGAATCAGGTGACGTTGAACATCACCAGCCTGCCATGAACGCCCTCGCTCAGCGAATTTGCAGAACTCTCAGCACATCTGTGGACGCCCCCGTGAGCGCAAGAAGAATCTTCGAAAGGCAGTATAGCGGCGCGTAGTCGGGTGCTGACATCTGTCCGGCCTCTGATGCGGCCTTCCATTTGCCGCCGGCCCGTATGGGAGTTCGCCGATCGGATCCA
>NZ_JAMYLM010000024.1:0-80660 GCF_040317995.1 Mesorhizobium sp. M1334 | reverse complement strand
TGCCCACGCCCGCGCGACTGGGCGCCGACCCCACCCTATGCGGCAACAACAACCCGCCTATTTGCAATACCCCACACGCGCGGGGGGCAAGCCCCGCCGCTCTTGTCTTTTGCGTGGCGGAAAAACGCCTGCCTCAAGCCGCCTTTGCTTCTGCTTCATGGAGCGCGAAGGAGTGTCCGTCCGCGTCGAAAATATGCAGGTCGCCGGCATCCGCCGTCAGCCGCATCGACGCCCCGCGCTTGACCTCGACATTGCCCGGCAGCTTGGTCACCAGCGGCAGGTCGGCGCGGCCGATGTCGACATAGACGAGTTGGACCTCGCCGAGCTGCTCGACATAATCGACCGTCCCTTCGAACAAATAGTCGGCGCCGGCTGCGATCATCAGATCCTCCGGCCGCACCCCGAAGCTCACCGCAGCGCCTTTCGCCGAGGCAGGCGTTGCGATCGGCACCGTTGCCTTGCGGCCGCCGACATGGCTGACGACCGTCGGGTTGCCGGTCCTGTCGATCGTCGCCGGCAGGATGTTCATCGCCGGCGAGCCGATGAACTGGGCGACGAACAGATTGCCGGGCCGCTTGTAGAGCTCCATCGGCGTGCCGACCTGTTCGATATGGCCTTCCTTCAGCACCACGATGCGGTCGGCCAGCGTCATGGCCTCGACCTGGTCGTGGGTGACATAGATCATCGTTGTGGCCGGCATCGATTCCTTGAGCTTGGCGATCTCGATGCGAGTGGCGACGCGCAGCGCCGCATCGAGGTTGGATAGCGGCTCGTCGAACAAGAAGACCTTGGGATTGCGCACGATGGCGCGGCCGATGGCGACGCGCTGGCGCTGGCCGCCCGACATCGCCTTGGGCAGGCGGTCGAGATATTTGGTCAGCTGCAGGATCTCGGCCGCCTGGCGCACCCGCTTGTCGATCTCGGCCTTGCTTTCCTTGCCGATCTTCATCGAGAACGCCATGTTGTCGTAGACGGTCATGTGCGGATAGAGCGCATAGGACTGGAACACCATCGCGATGCCGCGCTTTGACGGAGGTACGTCGTTGACAATCTCGCCGTCGATCTTGAGCTCGCCTGAGGTGATCTCCTCCAGCCCGGCGATGCAGCGCAGCAAGGTCGACTTGCCGCAACCAGACGGACCGACGAAGACGATGAACTCGCCCGACTTTATGTCGAGGTCGACGCCGTGCAGAATGTTGAGATTGCCATATGATTTCCTCACTTGCCTTAGCGTGACATCGGCCATGGTACTCTCCAGTTCTTCCTTGAATTCAGTCGATACGCCCGAACCAGGCGCCATAGCCGCCGAGGCGGATAGTGCCGGCGCCAGTCTGTCCCGAAAACCCGTGTCCAGGCAAGGGCTGCAGCGAGCGGCCGCCAAGATCGACCTTGCCCGGCTTTGCGCCGAGATTGAAGGCGCAGACGATCTGCTCGTTGCCTTCGCGGCGCGTGAAGGCGACGGTGTCGCCCTCGCTTTCGATGAACTCGATATCGCCCTTGGCCAGTGCCGGATGAGCACCGCGGAAAGCCAGGAAGCGCCGGTAGTGCTCGAGCAGCGAGCCGTCGTCGCCCTGCTGCACATTGACCGCTTGCGCAAGGTGCTTGGCCGGCACCGGCAGCCAGGGCTTTGCCGTCGAGAAGCCGCCATTGCGGGCAGCGCCGTCCCAAACCATTGGCGTGCGGCAGCCATCGCGGCCCTTGAATTCCGGCCAGAAGCGGATGCCGTATGGGTCCTGCAGATCCTCGAAGCTGAGTTCGGCCTCGCTGAGCCCGAGCTCCTCGCCCTGATAGATGCAGACCGAGCCGCGCAACGACATCAGCAGCGCCGAGATGACCTTGAGGTACGCGGTCGGGTCCGGCTCGCCGGCTGCCCAGCGCGAGGCAGGGCGCATCACGTCATGGTTGGAGAAGGCCCAGCACGACCAGCCGTCGCTGGCCACCTTGCCGAAGGTTTCCAGCACCGAGCGCACCTTTGCCGCGCTGATCTTCTCCGGCGCCAGGAAGTCGAAGGAGTAACACATATGGACGCGCTTGCCGCCGGCCGTATAGGCCGCCACGACTTCCAGCCCACGCTGCGAATCGCCGACTTCGCCAACCGCGGCCGTCGCCGGATATTCATCGAGCAAGGCGCGGAAGCGTTCGAGGAAGCCGAGGTTTTCAGGCCGGCTCTTGTCGTAGAGATGGTCCTGGTAGTTGTAAGGGTTGACGGCTGGCGCCGTCTGGTCGTTGCGCTGCTCGGGCGGCAGCGGCGGATTGTCTTCCAGGCCTTGGCTGTGGAAGTAGAAATTGATGGTGTCGAGGCGGAAACCATCGACGCCGCGCTCCAGCCAGAAGCGGGTGACATCGAGCAGCGCGTCCTGGACCGCGCGGCTGTGGAAATTGAGGTCGGGCTGCTCGGCCAGGAAATTATGCAGGTAATATTGCTGGCGGCTGGTGTCCCACTGCCAGGCCGAGCCGCCGAAGATCGAGAGCCAGTTGTTGGGCGGCGTGCCGTCCGGCTTGGCGTCCGCCCAAACATACCAGTCGGCCTTTGGATTGCTGCGGCTGGAGCGGCTCTCCTTGAACCAGGGATGGACGTCGGCAGTATGCGAGAGCACCTCGTCGATCATCACCTTGAGGCCAAGCCGGTGCGCCTCGGCGGTCAGCGCGTCGAAGTCCGCCAGCGTGCCGAACATCGGATCGACATCGCAATAATCCGACACGTCGTAGCCAAAGTCCTTCATCGGCGATTTGAAGAACGGCGAGATCCAGATGGCGTCGACGCCGAGCGAGGCGATATAGGGCAGCCGGCCGATAATGCCCCTGAGGTCGCCGATGCCGTCGCCGTTCGAATCCTGGTAGCTGCGCGGGTAGATCTGGTAGATCACGGCACCTCGCCACCAGTCGCGATCGATAGCAAGATCGGGCTTCGGAGTGGCCTTCAAAGCGGATTGCATGATCTCAACCTCCTTTCACCGAGCCGGCAAGCAGCCCGCGGACGAAATAGCGCTGCAGCGAGAAGAACACGATCAGCGGCACGATGATGGTGACGAAGGCCGATGTCGTCAGGATCTCCCAGTCGCCGCCGCGCGAGCCGAGCAACGCATTGAGCTTGGCGGTCAGCACGATCTGGTCGCCCTCGGTACCAAGGAAAACCATCGCCACCAGCAGATCGTTCCACACCCAGAGAAACTGGAAGATGGCGAACGAGGCCAGCACCGGGAACGACAATGGCAGCACGATCTTGACGAAGATCTCGAAATCGCTGGCGCCGTCGATGCGCGCCGATTCCATGATCTCGCGTGGCAGGCCGGCGATATAGCTCCTCAACAGATAGATGGCGAAAGGCAGGCCGAAGCCGGTATGCGCCAGCCAGATGCCGAGATAGGTCTTCGACGGCACGCCGAAGAAGCTGCCGACGCCGTTATAGAGCTTCAGCAGCGGGATCAGCGACATCTGCAGCGGCACGACCAGGAGGCCGATGATGACGGCGATGAGCAGGGCCCGGCCAGGAAAGCGCATCCAGGCCAGCGCGTAAGCGGCGAACGCGGCGATCAGGATTGGAATGACAGTCGCCGGAATGGTGACGGTCAGCGAGTTCATGAAGGAGCGGCCGATGCCTTCCGAAAACAGCACCGTGTCGTAATTGTCGGTGGTGAATTTCGGCGGCGCCGAGGAGGCGTAATAGACGCGCTGGCCGCGTTCGCCTTCGAAAGCCTTCGGCGAGGTCATGACGAAACTGCCGTTGGCATTGAGCTGCAGGGTCACGCCGTCGCCGAGATCGGCTGTCGTGCCGGCGGGATATTGCGTCGGCGCTGCCGACTTGACGCCGAAGGCGCTGATATTGCGGGCCGGGCCGTCGCCGAAGATGTTGCCTTGCAGGACGAACTTGCCGTCCTTCTCGACCTGCGCCGAGGCGGGCGGCAGCCGTCCGGCTTCCGTCTGGCTGGAACTGGTGAACGAGTTCCACCAGCCCGAAGCGATGATCTGGTCCTTGTCGCGCAGCGACGAGACCAGAATGCCGAGCGTCGGGATCGTCCAGATCGCAACGAAGATGAAAACGGCGATATGCACGCCGAAACGGCTGACAAAGGACTTTCCGGTCGAGACAGTCATCTCAATGTCCTTCCGTCTCTTTGTTCGCCTGGCGGATGTTCCAGACCATGATCGGAATGACCGCTATCATGATGATGATGGCGATGGTGGCGCCGCGGCCGAAATCGCCGCCGCCGCGGAACATCCAGTCGAACATCAGATTGGCCAGCACCTGGCTGTTCCACTGGCCGTTGGTCATGGTCAGCACGATGTCGAAAACCTTCAGCACCAGGATGGTGATGGTGGTCCAGACGACGGCGATGGTGCCCCAGATCTGCGGCACCATGATCTTCCAGAAGATCTGGAAGGGGTTGGCGCCGTCGATGACGGCGGCTTCCAGCGTCTCTTCCGGAATGCCGCGCAAGGCCGACGACAGGATGACCATGGCAAAGCCGGTCTGGATCCAGATCAGGATGACCATCAGGAAGAAGTTGTTCCAGAACGGCAGCGATATCCAGACCTGCGGCTGGCGGCCGAAATACTGGATAATGGCGTTGAGCAGGCCGATCTGTGTCTGGCCGTCGCCGCGATACTCGTAGATGAATTTCCAGATGACGCTGGCGCCGACGAAGGAGATCGCCAGCGGCAGGAAGATCAGGCTCTTGGCGATGGTGCCCCACCAGATCTTGTCGGTGAGCACGGCGATGATCAGCCCGAGGAAGGTGCAGGCGGCCGGCACCACCGCCAGCCACATGATGTTGTTGAGGATCGAATTGCGGAACTCGCGGTCGCCGAACGCCCATTGATAGTTGGCCAAACCGACGAAATGGGTGCTGCCGCGATCGAGGAACGACAGCCTTAGCGTCTCCACCACCGGGTAGATCAGATAAATGGTGAGGATGATCATCGCCGGGCCGACGAACAGCCAGGGCCGGATCACCCCCTGCCGGCGCAGATTGTCGATCGCCGCCTTGCCGGAAACGCCGCGTGCCGGAAAGATCGTGTCGAGTGCCTTGTTGGCACCCCAGAAATAGGCGACGCAGCCGCCCACGCCGATTATGATGACGAATATCGCCGAAAAAATCTGAGCCGCCATGGGTCCCTCCCCCTGCGCACGGATCCGCCAGTCGAGAATGGCTTTGGCGACGGGATCATGCGCCGATTCAGTTGTCTGGAGCGCGACCAGCCGAAAAGCAGGTCACTGGGCGCGCGTCATGCCGGAATGCGTCGTGCTCACGACAATCGACGCGACGCCAGGCACCGAAGAAGGTCCGGGCCGTTTGAGGCCCGGACCGCATCACATGGGACTCGAGCCGGCCGCTTACTTGATCGCGTCCCAGCTTTTCTGGATGTCGGTGGCGACGTCCTGGGCGGACTTGCCACCGACCAGGTCGATCATGCCGGTCCAGAACGCGCCGGCGCCGATCTTGCCCGGCATCAGGTCGGACCCATCGAAGCGGAAGGTCGAGGCGTTGGCCAGGATCTCGCCCTGCTTCTTCAGCGCGTCGCTGGCATAGGCGTCCTTGTTGACCGACTTGAACGGCGTCACGAAGCCGCCCTGTGCCATCCAGATCTCATGAGCGAGCGGCAGCTTCAGGAATTCGATGAAGGCGCGGGCACTCTTGCTATCTTTGGTGATCATGGCCAGCGTGCCGGCGCCGAGCACCGGAGTGCCGAGCTCGGGCTTGGAGGCGTAGGGCGGGTAATAGAAGAAGTCGGCATCCTCGCCGATCTTGGTGCCTTGCGGGAAGAAGGTCGGGATGAACGATGCCTGGTGGTGCAGATAGCATTTCGGCGGCACCGAGAAGAGGCCCTTCGGGCTGTCGCGGAAATCGGTCGCCGCAACCGCTTTGGCGCCACCCTCGACCATCTTGTCGTCGGTCGCGATCTTGCCGAAAATGTCGATGGCGTTGACCACGGCCGGATCGTTGAACGGAATTTCGTTCTTCACCCATTTGTCGTAGGTCTCGGGCGTCTGGGTGCGCAGCATGATGTCTTCGACCCAGTCGGTCGCCGGCCAGCCGGTGGCGCCGCCCGAACCAAGCCCGATGCACCATGGCGTGCCGCCGTCGGCGATGATCTTCTTTTCGAGCTCGGCAAGCTCTTCCTGCGTCTTCGGCACCTTGTAGCCGGCTTCCTCGAAATTGTCCGGCGAGTACCAGACCAGCGATTTCACGTCGGCCTTATAAGGAAAGGCGAAGAAGCCGGGCTTGCCGTCCTTGTCCTTGAAGGTGCCGAGGTCGACCCAGGATTGGCCGGCGCCGTAATTGTCCTTGACCCAGTTGGCCGTGTCGTCGCCGAGCGGCGTCAACAGGCCCTTCGATGCCAGATCCTGGATCAGGCCCGGCTGCGGCAGCACGGCGATGTTGGGCGGGCTGCCAGCCTGCGTGTCGATGACGATCTGCTGCTCGTAATTCTCCGACGAGGAATACTTGATCTCGGCGCCGGTGGCTTCGGAGAAATAATCGAGAACGGTGCGGATGAGCCCTTCGTCCTCGCCGCGCCACGGCCCGAAGATCGTCAGTGTCTCGCCCTTGAGGTCGACCTTCTTGAGCTCTTCGTAGTTGGCCCAGTTGAAACGGGGATCTTCGCCCGGCTTGAACTTCAGTTCGGCTCGCGCGGGCATGGCCAGGGCGAACGTGGCAAACGCAGCGCCCAGCAGAAGCATTTTCTTCATCGGTATTCCCTCCCAGTGGTGACAAACACCGAACGAAACCTCCATTCCGTCCGCCGGCGCCGCAGGACTGTGACTCAGTCGGAAAGGAACTGCAACCTTTCGTGGAGTCTTCCAAAGCGCTTTGGTCATTTTGATCTCGCCACTGAATTGACCGCGAGTCAAGAGGAAGCCAGGCTAATCGATTTAATTTTTGCGGCGGGGTGCCGGCAAAAGTGCGCTGCAGCACAGTTTTCTGGCAGTGCAGCAGCAAATTCGGCTTCAAACCGGTCCGAACCGTGCGTATGGTCACTGCGCTCGGCAACGCGGTTCGTAGGGCCAGATCGTTTCAGATTAAAAGCGCTTTGAGGTTTGGAGGCCTCCGGTGAACCTCAAGCAGCTCTCCCACATGCTAGCGCTTTCGCAGACCACGGTGAGCCGCGCATTGAACGGCTACCCGGAAGTCAACGAGGAAACGCGCCGGCGGGTGGTCGATGCCGCCAAGCGTCATGGCTATCGCCCCAATCCAAGCGCCCGCCGGCTGGCGACCGGCAAGACCGGCATGATCGGCTATGTGCTGCCGACGGGAGCGACCGTCGATATCGACCCGCATTTCGTCGAGTTCCTGTCCGGCCTCGGCGACTATGCGCGTTCGCACGAGCTCGACCTGGTGCTGTCACCGGCCGATGCCGACGACCAGGAGACGACCTACCGCCGCATTGTTGCCAACCGGCAGGTCGACGCGGTCTATATCTCCTCGCCGAGGCCGGCCGACCGGCGGGTGGCGCTCGTCAACACGCTCGGCATTCCCTTCATCGTCCATGGCCGCAGCGAAGGCTTCGATTTCGACTACCCCTTCACCGACATCGACAATGAGGGCGCCTTCCACGAGGCGGCGCGGCTTCTCGTCCAGCTCGGTCATAGGCGTCTGGCGCTTATCAATGGCGACGATCGCGAAACCTTCGCCATACATCGCGAGCGCGGCGTGCGACGCGCGCTTGCGGCAAGCGGCCTGGTGCTTCGTGATCAACATGTCTGTTCCCTGACAATGACCGAGGAGAACGGCTATCGCGCCGCCAGGCGTCTGCTGGAACAAAGCGACGCGCCGACGGCGATCGCCTGCTCCAGCCTGATTATGGCGCTCGGCGTGGTGCGCGCGGTGCGCGATCTCGGCCTGACCATTCCGGGCGACCTGTCGCTGATCGCCCATGACGACGTCTTTCCCTGGCTGAAGCCGGAAAATTTTTCGGTGCCGCTGTCGACGACACGTTCGTCGATCCGCCTGGCGGGCGCACGCATCGCCGAACGGCTCGCGGCGCGGATTTCCGGCCTGGAGGAGGGCGCTCGCGGCGAGGTTTGGCCGGTCGACCTGGTGGTCAGGGGATCGGTAGCCGGCGCCCCGGCCTAGGGATCAAAACTTAATTACCCTGAGCGACCGAGTTCGAACCCATATCGGTCATTTGAGGTAACCGGCCGATTGAGTTTTGCCCCCAATATCTGATGCCCAACATTATGCAGCGGCTCCGGGAGAACGGCATGACGCCGACCGGGCGGCCATCCGGAATGCCGAAGCGCACCAGCGTGTTGCCGAGCAGCCGCCTTGGCGCAGTCGGCGGCAGCACTTCCCCGGTTCAGGCAGTCGATCTCCGCCTGGGTGAGGTTAGGATCGTTGGTTTGTGCGACGGCAGACGTGGCGAAGATTGTCATCGCCGCCGTCAATCGAGTGACCGCCTTAGCCGCCATCAGCCGGTTTCCTTCCCTCCAGGGCAGCTTCGGTGAAAGGCTGGGCGGCAATAAGGCCAAGCAGTTTCTGATAGTCGGCGGCGGTCTTGGCCGGAACGCCGAGCCGGAAAACGCCGTCGGCGGTAGGCCCGCCGGCGATCGTCAACTGGTTCTGGTCGAGAAAAGCGACGATGTCGGACAGCTTCGCATCCGGTTTGAACTTCACAAGGGCAAACGGCATTTTGGCCAGATCGTCGTCCGATCCGGCAATCTCGAAATCGCCATCTCTGTTGCCGGTCTGCACAAAGGATTGCGCGACGACCAGGGCCAGCAGCACCGCGGCCGCGGCCCAGGCAATGCCGGCGGGCGCTGCCATGAAGCGGCTCCAGGCCTGCGCCAGCCAGGACGATGCCGCCGGCCCGCGGGCGGGGCCGGCCTCGGCATCGAGCGCCTTGGCAAAGCGGCTGAGCGCATCGGCAGGCGGGCGGATTGCCTCGTTTGCGGCAGCGGTGCCGGAGAATTCGGCCTCGGCCTCGCCTAGTGCGGCCATCGCCGCCGGATCGCTTGCCAGCCATTCCTCGATGGCTTCGAGCTCGGTGCCCTCCAGCGAGCCGTTCAGATAAAACGGCAGCAGCATTTCCATTTCGTCGCGGCGCGACATCTTTTCAGCGGCGCTCATGGCCACCCCCTGTCGTAACCGGCGGCCTTGAGGGCTTCGCCGAGTTCTTGCGGGCGTAGAACATCCTGGTCTTGACCATGGCGACCGGGATGCCGAGTACCTCGCCGATCTCGCTCACCGATTGCCCGTGATAATAGGCAAGGTCGATCACCGTACGGTGCTCTTCCGGCATGGCATCGATGAAGCGTCGCAAGGCAGCGGCCTTGTCTTCTTTCCTCGTCACGACTTCCGGCGTGTCGGCGCCGTCGGCGAGCTGGGCCGCGTCGTCGTCGTCGATCCAGTCTTCCTTCTTCTTGCGCAGCAGGGACAGCGCCTTGAAGCGGGCAATGCCGAGCAGCCATGTCGAGACCTCCGAGCGCCCCTCGAAGGCCGGAGCCTGCCGCCAGAGTTCGAGGAACACCTCGTTCGCAATATCGTCGGCCATCAGTTCCGATCCCGTCTGGCGTGCGGCGAAGCGGTAGACCCGCGCGTGGTGGCGCATGAACAGGAGCCGCACGGCGGCACGGTCGCCCTTCGCGACGCGCTCGACGAGCGCGCGATCGGTCTCAGCGGCAGTCATCGCCGGTCGAGCCGCCTGGCTCCTGCCTGCTCTGTCGCTGATCGGCCCAAAAAGGTTCACCGCATCCGCCCGTATATTTGCGGAGGCTAACTGAAGAGCGGGAGCGTTGCCAGAGGGGGAAGAGGGCGCGCGCTCAACTCAGGAACGGCTTTGCCTTCATGGTGACCGGCACCGGCACGCCGAGGCGCGCAAGCACTGTCGGCGCGAGCTGCAGCTGATCGAGCAGCGTATTGGCCTCCGGGCCCTCGCCGGATCCGAAGTAATAAAGTGCGAAATCCTGCATCTCTTCGTCGTGGCCGCCGTGATGGCCGCGATCGGTCTGGCCATGATCGGCGGTGACGATCACCTCGTAGCCGGCCTCCCGCCAGCGCGGCAGGAAGCCGGCGAGCATGGCGTCTATTGCATAGACGGCATGATCCATCTCGCGGCAGTCATGGCCGAACCGGTGGCCCATCGAGTCCAGCGTGCAGCTGTGCAGGATGCCGTAGTCGATGCTGTAGCGCCTGGTCAGCATTGTCAACGTCGCGAACAGGTCGACGTCGCTCGGCGTCGTCTGGTTGCTAGCGTTGTAGCCGGTCATGGTGTGGAACCGGCCATGGCTGATCGGCCTGCCCGGCTGGTCGAACTCTATGTCCTCGACCAGGTCGAACGGATAGGCCCGGAAGAATTCGGACCAGTAGGAATGGGTGACCGCACCCGTCTTGCCGCCGGCCCTGCTGACTTCGGAAAAGATGTCCGGCTGTTCGACGCGAAACCGGTTCTCGTTGGACAGGATGCCGTGCACTTGCGGCGGCACGCCGGTGTGGATCGAGGCATAGCAGGATGCCGAGGTCGACGGCAGCACGGAGCGCATCTTCCACACGCGCGCGTCGCCGGATTGCACCCAGCCTTCGAGGTTGCCCATCAGCCGTCGCCAGTTCCGGTAAGGCACGCCGTCTAGGATGATGAGCAGAAGTTTTGTGTTGAGCGCCAAGGGCGCCTCCATGCGGCTTGATCGGAAAAGTCAGGGCGGGCCTGCCGTTCAATCCACGCCCGGACGGGATCGTCGGGCGCAAGGGGCAGCCCGCTAGTTCCCCGCGCTGGCCATGCGCCGTCCCTTGATCGCTTTCTCTAACCAGCCGATCTCCATTTCGGGCACCGACGACAGCAAAAGGTCTGTGTAGGCGTCGAACGGCGGCGTCAGAACCTTGCTCTTGGGGCCGTAGCGCACCACCTCGCCGCGATACATCACCGCGATCGAATCGGCGATCGACTTCACTGTTGCGAGATCATGAGTGATGAACAGATAAGCGACGTTTTCCTCTTTCTGCAGCTCGAGCAGCAGCTCCAGTATGCCGTGGGCCACCAACGGGTCGAGCGCCGATGTCACCTCGTCGCATATGATCAGCTTCGGCTTGGCGGCGAGCGAACGGGCGATGCAGACGCGCTGCTTCTGGCCGCCCGAAAGCTCGGCCGGATAGCGGTCGATATAGCCTTTACCCATTTCGATCTTGTCGAGCAGTTCGGCGACGCGTTTGTCGCGCTCGCGCCCGCGCATCCCAAAATAGAATTCCAGCGGCCGGCCGATGATGGTGCCGACCGTCTGGCGCGGATTCATCGCTACATCGGCCATCTGGTAGATCATCTGCAGCTGGCGCAGATCCTCCTTCGGCCGGTCGGCAAGCCGGTTGGCGAGCGGCCGTCCGTCGAAGGTGACGGTGCCTTGTTCGGGCGGCAACAGGCCGGTGACGGCGCGCGCCAGCGTCGATTTGCCGGAGCCGGACTCGCCGACCACCGCCAGCGTCTGGCCCGGGAAAATGTCGACCGAGACGTTCTTCAGCACCTTGATGTGGCTGCGGCCATAGGCGGCGGTGATGTTCTTGACCGACAGGAACGGGCTCGGGCCGGGCTTCTGCTCCTGATGTTCGATCTCATGCACCGAAACCAGCGCGTTGGTGTATTCCTGGCGCGGCTCCTTGATGATCTGGCGCGTGCCGCCCCATTCGACCAGCCGGCCGTGGCGCAGCACCATGATCTCGTCCGAGACCTGGGCGACGACGGCAAGGTCATGGGTGATGTAGAGTGCCGCCACATGCGTGTCGCGGATGGCATCCTTGATCGCCGCTAACACGTCGATCTGCGTCGTCACGTCGAGCGCCGTGGTCGGCTCGTCGAAGACGATCAGGTCGGGTTCCGAGCACAGCGCCATTGCCGTCATCACACGCTGCAGCTGACCGCCCGACACCTGGTGGGGGAAGCGCTCGCCGATGCTTTCGGGGTTCGGCAGGCTGAGCTTCTTGAACAGCGCCACGGCGCGCTTTTCGGCTTCGGCCCGCGTCGCCGTACCGTGCAGGAGTGCTGCCTCGACCACCTGGTCCATCAGCCTGTGCGCCGGATTGAAGGCCGCTGCCGCCGATTGCGCGACATAGCAGACCTCGCGGCCGCGCAATTTGCGGAACCCTTCGTTGCCGCCCTTCAGGATGTCGCGACCATTGAGAATGACCTCGCCGCCGGTGATGCGCACGCCGCCGCGGCCGTAACCCATCGACGACAGGCCGATGGTCGATTTGCCGGCGCCGGACTCGCCGATCAATCCGAGCACCTTGCCCTTTTCGAGCGTCAGCGAGACATCGTGCACCAGCACGATGTTCTTCGGCGCCTCGCCCGGCGGATATACCGTGGCCTCGATGCGCAGATTGCGGATGTCGAGCAGCACGCCGGACTTCGGTTGCCCGGGCTTCGGTTGCTTGTCAGCCATTAACCGCGTCCTCCCTTCAGGCTTGTCGTGCGGTTGAGCACCCAGTCGGCGACGAGATTGACGGAAATTGCCAGCGCTGCGATCGCCGCCGCCGGAATGAGGGCGGCGCCTATGCCGAAGACGATGCCATCCTTGTTTTCCTTGACCATGCCGCCCCAATCGGCGTCCGGCGGCTGCACGCCAAGACCGAGGAAGGACAGCGTCGACAGGAACAGCACGGCATAGATGAAGCGCAGGCCGAGTTCCGAAACCAGCGGCGACAGCGCATTGGGCAGGATTTCGCGGAAGATGATCCAGCCGCTGCCTTCGCCGCGCAATTTGGCCGCCTCGACGTAATCCATGACGTTGATGTCAACGGCGACCGCCCTCGACAGGCGGTAGACGCGGGTCGAGTCGAGAACGCCCATGACCAGGATCAGCGTCACCAGATTGGATGGCAGCACCGACAGCACCACAAGCGCCATGATCAGTGTCGGGATCGACATCAGGAGATCGACTAGACGCGACAGAAGCGTGTCGAACCAGCCGCCGAAAACCGCCGCCGAGAAGCCGAGGATGGCGCCGAGCGAGAACGACAGCGCGGTCGCCAGCACCGCGATGAAAAGGGTGATGCGGGCGCCATAGATCATGCGCGACAACAGATCGCGACCGAGATTGTCGGTGCCCAGCCAATGCGCCGCCGACATTGGCTCCCAAGGGACGTCGCTGACGATCTCGGCATTGCCGTGCGGCGCGATCCACGGCGCAAAGATCGCCGCCAGCACGAACAGCGCCGTCAACACCAGTCCGACCAGCGCCGGGATGGGGATGCGTTTGATGACGAGCATACCCGACCCCTTCATTTCGGATGTCTGAGGCGCGGATTGGCGACGATTGCCGCAATGTCCGCGATGATGTTCAGGCTGATATAAACGGCGGCGAAGATCAGCCCGACCGCCTGCACCACCGGCACGTCACGCTTGGTGACGTGGTCGACCAAGTATTGCCCCATGCCCGGATAGACGAAGATCACTTCGACGACGACGACGCCGACGATCAGATAGGCGAGATTGAGCATGACGACGTTGATGATCGGCGCAATCGCATTGGGGAAGGCATGCCTGCGGATAACCGCGAACGCCGAAAGCCCCTTGAGCTCCGCGGTCTCGACATAGGCCGACTGCATGACGTTGAGGATCGCGGCGCGCGTCATGCGCATCATATGGGCGAGCACCACCAGGGTCAGCGCCGCCGCCGGCAGTGCTATAGCCTGGATGCGTTCGCCGAACGGCATCCCCTCATAGACGGTGGAAATGGCGGGAAACCATTGATGTTGCACCGCGAAGAAAAAGACGAGCACATAGCCGACGAAGAATTCCGGGAAGGACGTCGAGGCCAGCGCCAGTCCCGAGATCAGCTTGTCGACCCAGCCATTGCGGTAGCGCACCGCGATCAGCCCGAGGATGATCGCCAGCGGCACCGCGACGATCGCCGCCCAGAAGGCGAGGAACAGCGTGTTCCACAGCCTTCCCTTGATCGAGGTTGCGATATCCTGACCGCTCGACATAGCCGTGCCGAGATCACCGGTCAGGATGCCGCCGAGCCAGCGAAAATAACGGATGTAGGCGGGATCATTGAGGCCGAGCTGCTCGCGCAGATTGGCGAGCGACTCCGGTGTCGCCGACTGCCCGAGAATGGCTTGCGCGACGTCGCCGGGCAGGATCTGGGTGCCGGCGAAGATCAGGACCGAAACGGCCAATAGAAGGATGATGCCCAGCGCAATGCGCTGGGCCACCAGTTTCACGATGGGTGAGGACATATCCGCAAGGCCGGGCTCAGGCTTCGAGCCAGCACTTCGCCAGAGCATATCCGTTCATCAACTCCTGATGCGGATCATCCACCCAGCCGGCAACCTTGGCGCCCGTCGCGTCGATGAACTGATTGAACATCGGCAGGATCAGGCCGCCCTCGTCGCGCACCATCACAGCCATGTCGTGGTACATTGCCTTGCGCTTGGCCTCGTCGAGCTCGGCGCGGGCCGCCAGCACCATCTTGTCGAAATCCGGACGCTTGAAACGTGTGTCGTTCCAGTCGGCCGTCGACAGATAGGCGGTAGAGTACATCTGGTCCTGCGTCGACCGGCCGCCCCAGTAGGAGGCGCAGAACGGCTGCTTGTTCCAGACTTCCGACCAGTAGCCGTCGCCCGGTTCGCGCTTGATCTCCAGCTTGATGCCGGCCTTGGCCGCGCTTTGCTGGAACAGCTGTGCGGCGTCGACGGCACCGGGGAAGGCGACGTCCGACGTCCGGAGCAGGACGGCACCGTCATGACCCGATTTCTTGTAGTGGAACTTGGCCTTGTCGGGATCGTATTTGCGCTGCTCGATCTCGGTGAATAGCGGGTACGATGCATTGATCGGGAAGTCGTTGCCGAGCGAGCCATAGCCACGCAGCACCTTGTTCAGCATTTCCTCGCGGTCGATCGCCAGCTTCAACGCCATGCGCAAATCGTTGTTGTCGAACGGCGCGGTGTCGCAGTGCATGATGAAAACGTAGTGGCCGGGTCCCGAATGGTTGCGGATGGTGACGCCGGGCACGCGCTTGATCAGATCGACGATCTTCGGCTCGACGCGGTTGATCATGTGGACCTGGCCGCCCTGCAGCGCCGCCGTACGTGCCGTGGCGTCGTTGATGACGATGATCTCGATCTGGTCGGCATGGCCCATCTTGTCGCCCTGCCAGTAATTGGCGAAGCGCTCGCCGCCATGGCGCACGCCGGGCTCGTTGGTGGTGACCTTGTAAGGACCCGCCGAGATACCGGCATCGGCCTTGTCCTTGCCGCCATTCGGCTGGATGATCAGGTGATAGTCGCTAAGCAGATAGGGAAGATCGGCATTCGGCTCCTTCAGCGTCAGCACCACTTCCTTGCCGCTG
The DNA here is from genome assembly GCF_040317995.1 of Mesorhizobium sp. M1334. Classification (NCBI taxonomy): domain Bacteria; kingdom Pseudomonadati; phylum Pseudomonadota; class Alphaproteobacteria; order Hyphomicrobiales; family Phyllobacteriaceae; genus Mesorhizobium; species Mesorhizobium sp. M1334. The sequence continues at coordinate 65,386 of NZ_JAMYLM010000024.1, read as the reverse complement.
GCCTTTATGCTCTCGATGCCTTTCATATAACCGAGCGCGCCGGACTTCGACTTCTCGTCCGAATGGCGTTCGAGGGTGGCGGCCACGTCCTCTGCGGTCACCTTCTTGCCGTTGTGGAACTCGACGCCATTGCGGATCTTCAGCGTCCAGGTCTTGGCGTCGTCCGACGAGCCGATCTCCTCGGCAATGCGGTTCTCGAGCTTGCCTTCAGGAGACAGTTCGACGATCAGTTCGCCCCACATCTTGCCGAAGGCGAACGGCACCTGCGTCATGAACAGCGCCGGATCGAGACTGTTGGTGGACTCGCCACCGACCAGGCCGGCCTTGAGCGTGCCGCCCTTGACCGGACCCGCCGCGCGGGAGGCGCTGGATAGCAGCGAATTGGCGAAGGTTGCGGTGACGCCGAGCGCTGCTGCCCGGCCGAGAAAATCGCGACGGCTCAGCTTGCCGGACACAACGCGCCGGCTCAGATATTCCAGTTCGTTCGACATGTTAAGTTCCTCACTCTGTTGGTCCGACCTTATGGTCGTTTTTTCTCATTTCGATCGGGAGAATAATGACCGTAAGGGAAAGCGGTAAGCAAGACCGAATGCGACATGCCGTGGCGTAAATCGTGCGTCGCAATTGGACCAATCGCTATAAGCGCTCAAAGCAGTACGCGCGGGATTTTCTCCTTGAAGTTGCGCTCGAAGACCAGTTTCTCGCCTTCATAGGCTTCAATTCTGGCGCTAACCATGAAGCTTTGCGCGTCGGAGCGCATTTCCGCGAACGTTTCGGTGCGCACCGACCATTCATTTCGCGACAGCGTCTGAGTCCAATGCGTCTTGCCCGACGCTGACAACGGATTGTCGGGCTGGATCGCCCATGTCTCTCTGGCGATGCTCCCGTGGGTGAGGCCATGCTCCAGGTCGCGCACTTCGCCGAAATCGTCGACGATGGAAAGCGTGATCAGTCCGGTCTTTTCGTCGCTATCGACATGACGTTCGGAATTGGCGGGCCGAAGTGTCTCTGTTGCCCAGGGCGTCGCGCCTTCGGAGGCGGGGAAGGTGACCTCATCGCCTGTCGCCGGCGGGCGCAGCGGCAGCATCAATGTCGCGGCCGACAATTCCAGCCGGACCGGCTCCGGCGACGGCCAGATCATCGGCCAATAGCTGTTGGAGATGGCAACGCGCAAGCGGTGGCCGGCCGGCGCGCGATAGGCGCATTGGTCGAGCACCACCCGGGCGCTGACGGTTTCGCCGGGCACCAGCGCTTCGGGAAATTCGTGGGAGTTGCGATGCGTCAGGTTGAGCACGCCGTACGAGATCAGCTCCGATGCCCCGTCCGGATGGACGTCGCACAGCCGTACCGCGATGTTCGCCTGGCACCGGTCCGCCGAGACCCTGACCACAACTTCGGGAGCACCGACAATGTCGACCGTTTCGGTCAGCACCGGCTGGTCGAAGCACACCGAACGCGCATCGTCGGGGCGCTGGTCACCCGGCAGTTCCGGACCGAAGGTGAAGGGGAAATATTCGCCACCGGCAAGGCCACAGTTTTGCGGCGAAGCGACGATAGCGTGCTTGCCTTCAGCGATAAGCTCAACCTCTTGCGTCTTGATGTTGGGTGACGGCCATTCCGATTCAGCGATCCAGCGGCCCGGCCGCGCGGGATGCCAGCGCGCCGGACGCACGCTGTCCATGAGATAGGCGCGGTAGGCGGGGTCGGCCTCGACGCCGGTGTCGATGTCCTTGAGCCAGCGGTCCCACCAGCGCAAGGCCTCCTGCAGGAAGCCGATGCGGGGTTCGGGCGCGGCGTAATGCGGGTATTTGTGGATCCACGGGCCGACGATGCCCTTGACCGGCGCCTCGATATTGGCGGCGAGGTGGGAAATCGTATTGCGATAGCCGTCATGCCAGCCGCCGATCGACAGCACCGCGGCATGGATGGCGGAATAGTCCTCGCAGATCGAGCCGCGCTTCCAATAGGCATCGCGATGCTGGTGCTTCAGCCACAGCGGTGCCAGAAAGGGCTGGTTCTCCAGCCTGGTCAGCCACAGGTCGCGCCATCTGTTGTCGCCGGCCAGCAACGGATCCGGCGGCCTTGACGAATAGGACAGCATGGTCGAGGCCCAGCCGAAATTCTCGATCAGCAGGCAGCCGCCCTTGTAGTGGATGTCGTCGGCATAGCGGTCGACCGTCGAACAGAGACTGATGACCGCCTTCAGCGCCGGCGGCTGCTTAGACGCTACCTGCAGGCAGTTGAAGCCGCCCCACGAAATGCCCATCATGCCGACATTGCCGTTGCACCAGGGCTGGTCCGCCGCCCAGGCGATGACGTCGCAAGCGTCCTGCAATTCCTGCTCGGAATATTCGTCGTCCATCAGCCCTTCGGAATCGCCATTGCCGCGCATGTCGACGCGGATCGAGGCGTAGCCGTGGCCGGCAAAATAGGGATGCGTCAGCTGATCACGATAGATCGTGCCGTCGCGCTTGCGATAGGGCAGGTGTTCGAGGATTGCCGGCACCGGATCGTCGGCAGCATCGGCCGGCATCCACACCCGCGCCGCCAGCCGGCAGCCGTCCGGCATGATGATCCCCATGTCGGGAAATTCAACGACCTTGCGCGGGAATTCAGTGACGGTTTTCATGCGGCCACATGATGGAGCCGCTGCCGATGCGTCGTGGGCCAGCCAACGAATTCGGCTGGTCAATCCGCGTCAATTCAGCGGAATGTCGTTTTCGTCCTTGCCGGCCTGATAGGCGGCGGACAATTCATCATAGCGCGCTGATATTGTGCCGATCCGCGCTTCCAGCCGCTCGCGTTCGGTCTCAGGCAGCGATCGCACCAATTTGCGGATCGAAAAGCTCCTCCAGTAGGCATTCTCGGCATTGTAGCCGCCGGGATCGAGGGTGAAGACCTCCTTCAGGATCTTCAGATCGTGCGGGATATCGAAGCTGTCGCGCGAATCCTCATGGCTGAAAAGATAGTAGAAATTGTCGAAGCCGGTCCAGGTGATCGCCGACAGGCAGAGTGAGCAGGGTTCGTGCGTGGCAAGAAAGATCGCGTCCTTGGTATCGACGCGTTCGGCCTTAGGCATTTCGTAGAAGCGCTTCAGGCAGTGCATCTCGCCGTGCCAGAGCGGATTTTCGATCTCGTTGTTGGTTTCGGCAAGCACCAGCGAACGGTCGTCCTTGCGCAGGATCGCCGCGCCGAACAGTTTGTTGCCGTGCGCGACGCCTTCGACGGTCTTCGGCACGATGTCGTGCTCCATGACATCGAGCAGGCGATCGATCAGCGAAATGTCGGTCATCACCGGCTCCCGTCGGGAAGATGGATTTCGTAAGGGTGTGAGAAATGACACTCTTCGACGTTGGAGCCGTCGCCGCCGCGGTCGACGACGACAAAATCCTGGACATCGCCGATCGGCGTCAGCACGCCGTGCCACAGATTGCGCGGGTAGTTGACGCCTTGCCCGGGCGCGGTGATGAAGGCGTGCGGCTCGCCAGGTCCTTCCTCGCCATCATGGCAGACGACGACCAGGAACGGCCGTGGTGACAGCGGGATGAAGGCCTGGCTGCCGAACGGATGACGCTCCACCATGGTCAGCTTCAAGGGCAGCTCATAGGGGGTGCCACGCACCATGGAGATCAGCACGCGCGCATTCGGTCCTCGTGCTTCCGCGGTGGCGAGGTCGTGGTAGCGCTCGGCCTTGCCGCCATTGATCGGATAATGGTTGTCGCCGCCCATGTCGATGACGTCGCCGAATTCGGCGAAATTCTCGCGGGTCAGCGGCCGCGCGACGATCCGCGTCATGGTGAAGGTCTCGCGACGCCGGCGCTGCCAAGCTTGGCGTGGCGGTTGACGTCCTTATAGAGGAGGTAGCGGAATTTGCCCGGCCCGCCGGCATAACAAGCCTGCGGGCAGAAGGCGCGCAGCCACATATAGTCGCCGGCTTCGACTTCGACCCAGTCCTGGTTGAGACGGTAGACCGCCTTGCCTTCCAGCACGTAGAGCCCGTGCTCCATCACATGAGTCTCGGCGAACGGGATGACCGCACCAGGCTCGAGCGTGACGATGGTGACATGCATGTCGTGGCGCATGTCGGCCGGATCAACGAAGCGCGTCGTCGCCCATCGGCCTTCGGTACCCGGCATCGGCGTCGGCGCGATGTCCTGTTCGTTGGCGAAGAACGCTTGCGGCTGGTCGATGCCGTCGACTGCGTCGTAAGTCTTGCGGATCCAGTGGAAGCGGACGGCGGCACCGCTTTCATTGCGCACCGTCCACCCGCTCGCCGGCGGCAGGAAGGCAAAGCCGCCCGGCCTTAAGCTATGTTTCTTGCCGGCAAGCGAAACGCATAGCTCGCCTTCGACCACGAACAGCGCACCTTCGGCGGCGGCGTCAAGCTCAGGGCGGTCGCTACCGCCGCCGGGCGCGAGCTCGACGATGTATTGCGAAAACGTCTCGGCAAAACCCGACAGCGGCCGCGACAGCACCCAGACCCGTGTCCCATCCCAGAACGGCAAAGCGCTGGTGACGATGTCCTGCATCACGCCCTTGGGGATCACGGCATAGGCCTGTGTGAACACAGCGCGGCCGGTCAGCAATTCACTCTGGCCGGGATGTCCGCCTTGCGGCGCATAATAGGTTCGTTCGGCCATTTTCATCATATCCATAAATTCAAGCCTGTTGCGGAAGCCAGGGCCTATCGCGGCAGCCAAAGCCCTATTGCGGAAGCATGTCCTTGAGACGGAGCAGCGCGATGCGCTCGACCTGTCTGCAGGCGGTTTCGAATTCGACGTCGTGGCTGTTGCCGATACGCGCTTCGAACTCGGCCAGGATCTCCGCCTTGGTCCTGCCTTTCACCGCGATGATGAAGGGGAAACCGAAGCTGGTGACGTAGGCGGCATTGAGTTTTGCGAACAGCTCGCGCTCCTTCTCGGTCAGCGCGTCGAGCCCTGCCGAAGCTTGCTCCTTGGCCGATTCGTCCGTCAACCTTCTAGCCTGCGCCAGTTTTCCGGCAAGATCGGGGTGGGCATTGAGCACGGAAAGCCGCTCGGCCTCGCTTGCTGCGCGAAACACGCGGCAGAGCGCATTGTGCAGGCCGCCGGCACTGTCATGGGCCGGGCCGAGCTCCAGCCCATAAGCGCGCTCGGCAACCCACGGCGAATGCTCGAACACGCCGCCGAATGTGTGGACAAAGGCCTCGAATTCCATTTTCGACGGGCGCAGCGCCGGCAACCGGAACGGATGCGTCTCCTGCCAATGTTTTGCAATGTCGATGCGCCGTGCCAGCCAGACCTTGTCGTGTGATTTGACGTAGTCGATGAAGCGCTTCAGTGCCGCGACCCGGCCCGGCCGTCCAACCAGACGGCAGTGCAGGCCGATATTCATCATGCGCGGCCGGCCTGCCTTGCCCTCGGCATAAAGCGTATCGAAACTATCCCTGAGATAGGCAAAGAACTGGTCGCCCGAATTGAAGCCCTGCGGCGTGGCAAAGCGCATGTCGTTGGCGTCGAGCGTGTAGGGGATGACCAACTGCGGCTTCGCCGACCCGTCCGGTGTCACATGCTCGAACCAGTAGGGCAGTTCGTCGTCATATGTGTCCGACACATAGTCGAAGCCGCCCTCTTCCGCCGCCAGCCGCACCGTATTGATCGAGGTGCGGCCGGTATACCAGCCGGTCGGCCGCGCCCCTGTGACCTCATAATGCAGCCGGATCGCCGCCTCCATGTCGCGGCGCTCGTCTTCCGGGGTATGGTCGCGGTAGTCGATCCATTTCAGCCCGTGCGAAGCGATCTCCCAGCCGGCCTCCTGCATCGCCGCAACCTGATCGGGCGAACGCGCCAGGGCCGCGGCCACGCCATAGCAGGTGATCGGCACCTGTGCCTCGCTGAACAGGCGCAGCAATCGCCAGAAGCCGGCTCGGGCGCCGTATTCGTAGATCGATTCCATGTTCCAGTGGCGCTGGCCGGGCCAGGGCGCGGCGCCGACGATCTCGGACAGGAAGGCTTCCGAAGCCTTGTCGCCGTGCAGGACGCAATTCTCGCCGCCCTCTTCGTAATTGACGACGAACTGCACCGCGACATGCGCCCCGCCGGGCCATTTCGGATCCGGCGGATTGGCTCCGTAGCCGCGCATGTCTCGTTCGTAACGCATTCTCGCTCCTGCCGGAAATTGTGATCAGGATAGTCCAAAGGAGTGCCTGCGCATTCCCCCGAAATTTTTGAAAGTGTTTTTGTCGCGCTCCGCTCGACCGGGACTTATGCATCGCCTTTAATTGGCGCACAATTCATGAATAGTGTTCGACCGTTCAGGGAATGGAGCAGCCAGTGGCGGAAACGTCGAAAGCCGAAGGCGGGCGCCTGACGACCCATGTCCTCGACACGGCGGCCGGCAAACCGGCGGCCGGTCTGTCGATCGAGCTCTATCATCTTGACGGGCAGGCCCGGACGCATCTGAAAACGGTTGTCACCAATGATGACGGCCGCTGCGATGCTCCACTGCTTGCCGGCGCGGAATTCCGCACCGGCGAATACGAGCTGGTCTTTGCGGCCGGCGATTATCTGCGCGGGCAAGGGACAAAACTGGCGGAACCGGCCTTCCTCGACCATGTGCCGATCCGCTTCGGTATGGCCGAGCCGATGCACTATCATGTGCCGCTGCTTCTGTCGCCGTACGGCTATTCGACCTACCGGGGAAGCTGAGATGGCCGGGATCAAGACACGCAACGAAATCCGCTTCATCCTCAATGGCGAGGACGTCGCGCTCGGCACGGTTGCACCCGACCAGACCCTGCTCGACTGGCTGCGGCTCGACCGCTCGCTGCGCGGCACCAAGGAAGGCTGCGCCGAGGGCGACTGCGGCGCCTGCACGCTGCTGGTCGGCAGGCTCTCGGCCGGCAGACTGGTCTATGAAAGCGTCAATGCCTGCATCCGCTTCCTTGGCTCGCTAGACGGCACGCATGTCGTGACCGTCGAGCATCTGCGCGGCGGCGCAGGAAAGCTGCACCCCGTGCAGCAGGCGATGGTTGATTTCCACGGCTCGCAATGCGGCTTCTGCACGCCGGGATTCGTCATGTCGCTTTATGCGCTGTGGATGCGGTCGCCGGAGCCGTCGGACGCGGCAATAGAAAAGGCGCTGCAGGGCAATCTCTGCCGCTGCACCGGCTACGAGGCGATCATGCGCGCCGCACGTGCCATCTCAAGCTACGGCAAGGCGGCAAAGGATCCGCTGGCGGCGGAGCGCAAGGCAGTTACGGCCAAGCTCGAAGCGATGAAGGACGGTTCGCGCATCGAGATCGGCTCCGGCAACAAGCGGCTGATCGTGCCGGCCAATGCCGACGATCTGGCCAGCGTGCTGGTCAAGGAGCCGGGCGCCACCATCGTCGCGGGTTCGACCGATGTCGGCCTTTGGGTGACCAAGCACATGCGCGATATTGCGCCGGCGATTTTCATCGGCAATCTCGATGGCCTGTGCGGGATTTCCGAGGACAAGGGCGTCATCTCGATCGGCGCCGGTGTCACCTATAGCGAGGCCTCCTCGACGCTGGCGAAACGCATCCCGGCGCTGGGCCCGCTGTTCGATCGCATCGGCGGCGATCAGGTGCGCAACATGGGCACCGTCGGCGGCAATATCGCCAACGGTTCGCCGATCGGCGACACGCCGCCGCCGCTGATCGCACTCGGTGCCCGCCTGACGCTGCGCCGCGGCGACAAGCGGCGGACGATCCCGCTCGAGGATTTCTTCATCGCTTATGGCCGACAGGACCGGCAGCCCGGCGAATTCGTCGAGGCCGTGCATGTCCCGGTGCCGGCCGGCGAGACGAAATTTGCCGTCTACAAGATCACCAAGCGCCGCGACGAAGACATCACAGCAGCGCTGGGCGCGTTTTTCCTGAAGCTCGCCGAGGATGGCACGGTGGCGGATGTGCGCATCGCCTATGGCGGCATGGCGGCAACGCCGAAGCGCGCCTTTGGCGTCGAAAAGGCATTGCTGGGCAGGCCCTGGACGGAAGCGACGGTCGAGGCGGCGATGGCCGCGTACGCCGGCGATTTCACCCCGCTGACCGACATGCGGGCAAGCGCCGAATACCGGGCGCTGGCGGCACGCAACCTGCTGCTGCGCTTCTTTGCCGAAACCACCGGCACCCGGGCGCCGATCCAGGTATCACGGCACGAGGCGGCATGATGAACAAGCACGCCACGCCAAACCTGAAGGCGCAAAAAATCGCCGGCGGCGTCGCCACTGACCAGCGCCATGATTCCGCGCACAAGCATGTCAGTGGCACGGCCGTTTACATCGACGACATGCCGGAACCGGCCGGCACGCTGCACGGCTGCCTTGGGCTTTCGACGGCGACGCATGCCACCATCACCAGCATGGATCTTTCGGCGGTACGCGCCGCACCCGGCGTCGTCGATGTGCTGACGGCGAGCGACGTGCCAGGCGAGAACGACATTTCGCCGACCGGCCGTCACGACGAGCCGGTGCTGGCCGACGGCAAGGTGCAATTTTTCGGTCAGCCGATCTTCTGTGTCATCGCTGAAACCCGCGAGCAGGCGCGCCGCGCGACAAGGCTGGCCAAGGTCGAATACGAGGAATTGCCGTTCGTCGCCGATATCGGCGAGCTCAATCCCGGGAAAGACAAGCTGGTCACGCCGCCGCTGACGCTGAAGCGCGGTGACGCAGCGGCTGCGATCAATGCGGCGCCGCGCCGGCTGAAGGGAAAAATGCGCATTGGCGGCCAGGAGCATTTCTATCTCGAAGGCCATATCGCCGTGGCCATCCCTGGCGAGGACCACGACGTCACCATCTATTCCTCGACCCAGCACCCGAGCGAAATCCAGCACATGGTCAGCCATGCGCTCGGTGTTCCGAGCCACGCCGTGACGGTGGAAATCCGCCGGATGGGCGGCGCTTTCGGCGGTAAGGAAACGCAAGGCAATCAGTTTGCGGCATTGGCCGCTATCGCCGCGAAGAAACATCATCGGGCCGTGAAAATCCGGCCCGACCGCGACGACGACATGATAGCCACCGGCAAACGCCACGATTTCCTCGTCGACTACGAGGTCGGCTTCGACGACGAGGGCAATATTCTGGGCGTAGATTTCATGTTCGCGGCGCGCTGCGGCTTCTCGGCCGACCTCTCCGGCCCGGTCACCGACCGCGCGCTGTTCCATTGCGACAACACCTATTTCTGGCCGGCGGTGCACGCGCAATCGGCGCCGCTTTACACCAATACGGTATCGAACACCGCCTTTCGCGGCTTCGGCGGCCCGCAAGGCATGGTCGGCGCCGAGCGCGTCATCGACGAAGTCGCGTTTGCCGTCGGCAAGGACCCGCTCGAAATCCGCAAGAAGAACTTGTACGGCACCTCAGACCGCAACATCACGCCCTACCACCAGACGGTCGAGGACAACATCATCCACCGCATAGTCGCCGAGCTGGAGGCGAGTTCCAATTATGCGAGGCGCCGCCGCACCATCGATGCTTTCAATGCCAACAGCCGCTTCATCAAGCGCGGACTGGCGCTGACGCCGGTCAAGTTCGGCATCTCGTTCACCGCCACCCATTACAACCAGGCCGGCGCGCTGGTGCATGTCTATACCGACGGTTCGGTGCATCTGAACCACGGCGGGACCGAGATGGGGCAGGGCCTCTATGTCAAGGTGGCGCAGGTTGTGGCGGAAGAGTTCCAGATCGACCTCGATCAGGTCAAGATCACCGCGACGACGACCGGCAAGGTGCCGAATACCTCGGCCACCGCCGCGTCTTCCGGCTCCGATCTCAACGGCATGGCGGCGCAGAATGCCGCCCGCCAGATCAAGGACCGGTTGACCAATTTTGCCGTCGAGAGATACCAGGTGCCGCGCGACCAGGTGCTGTTCCTGCCCAACCGCGTGCGCATCGGCAACCAGGAGATCGCCTTCGCCGATCTCGTCAGGCAGGCCTATATGGCGCGCATCCAGCTTTCGGCGGCGGGTTTCTACAAGACGCCGAAAATCCATTGGGACCGCGACAAGGGCGAGGGCCGGCCCTTCTACTATTTCGCCTATGGCGCCGCGTGCTCGGAAGTCTCTGTCGACACGCTGACCGGCGAATATATCGTCGAGCGTACCGACATCCTGCACGAAACCGGCCGCTCGCTGAACCGCGCCATCGACCTCGGCCAGATCGAGGGCGGCTTCATCCAGGGCATGGGCTGGCTGACAACGGAGGAACTGTGGTGGGACGACAAGGGGCGGCTGCGCACCCATGCGCCATCGACCTACAAGATCCCGCTAGCGTCGGACCGGCCGAAGATTTTTAATGTGATTTTGGCCGACTGGGCGCAAGCAGGCGAGCCGACGGTGTACCGCTCTAAGGCGGTCGGCGAGCCGCCCTTTCCGCTCGCAATGTCGGTGCTGCATGCGCTGTCGGACGCAGTGGCGAGCGTTGCCGGCCACAAGATCTGCCCACGCCTCGACCCGCCGGCCACGCCGGAGCGTGTGCTGATGGCGATCGAACGGCTGAACCGGGAAGCCAAGACCGGCACTTGAATCCCGGAAACGTGCAATTCAGGCCGAAAAACTCTATATTTCCCGATAGGGAACACGAAATGATGAACGCGAAAGTGCAGAGCCTGAAAGCCTTTCTTGCCGGCGCCGGCCGGGTCGCCTTCGTTGAGGTGGCCGGGACAAAAGGTTCGACGCCGCGCGAGACGGGTGCCTTCATGCTCGTCTCAGGATCGGCCACTTTCGGCACGATCGGCGGCGGCCAGCTCGAATACATGGCGATCGACAAAGCGCGGCAGATGCTTTTCTCCCCCCTTGAGGAGGAGATGGCCGCGGAGCGGCCAGAGGGGGTCGTCTCAGAAGGCACCGCCGGTGCGTCGAGCACTGCCGCAGCGACCCCACCCGGCGGCTTCCCCGCCACCCTCCCCTCAAGGGGGAGGGATACCCTCGACATCGCGCTCGGCCCGGAGATCGGGCAGTGCTGCGGCGGCAGGGTCGAGCTGCTGATCCAGCTGGTCGACCCGGCGCTTGAAGCCAAGCTGGTTGCGGCGGCGGAAGCCGAGGAAGCGCAGCTACCGCATGTCTACATCCTCGGCGGCGGCCATGTCGGCCAAGCGCTGGCCTCGGCGATGGCCTTGCTGCCGGTGCATATCGTCGTTGTCGAGACGCGAGCCGAGGCGCTCAAAGGCATGCCGGAAGCAGTCGAAACCAAGCTGACGCCGATGCCTGAGGCGATGGTGCGCGAAGCCCCGGCTGGATCGGCCTTCGTCGTCCTCACCCATGACCATGCGCTGGACTTCCTGATCGTTGCCGAGGCTCTGAAACGCCGGGATGCCGCCTATGTCGGCATGATCGGCTCCAGAACCAAGAAGGCGACGTTCCGGAACTGGTTCCTGAAATCGGCGGACGGAAGCGAGGCGGAATTTGCCCGCCTCGTCTCGCCGATCGGCGGCGATGCCGTTAAGGACAAGCGCCCGCAGGTGATCGCCGCACTCGCCGTAGCCGAGATTATGACGGCGTTGGCCGGCCATGCGGCGGCACCGTCCGCTCAGTCCAAAACCCCTCGCCGCAAGGCGATGGCCGGCTGACGTTTTGGCTATTCCTTCTCCTGCGTGTGCGCCTCAAGGAACCACAGCAATTTGTCGAGCGAGCGTGAATAGGCGGTGAAGATGTCGGCGGTGTCGGCATCGCCCGCGCCAGCCGCCTCGTCGATCGCCGCGCGTGCCCGCTTGGCGGTTGCGGCATAGCGGTCGATCAGCGCCGCCAGATGATCCCGGGTCTTGTGGATGTCGGTCGGATAGGCCTCGAGCATAGTCGCCTTCGACACCTCTTGCGATGTGCCGAGCGCCGTCCCGCCGAGTTGTACGGCGCGCTCGGCGATGGTGTCGACATGGCCGTCGATCTCCTCGCGGAACGTGTCGAGCATCTCGTGGATGGCGATGAATTGCGGTCCCTTGACGTTCCAGTGCGCCTGCTTGGTGATCAAGGCCAGATCGATGGCGTCGGCGAGGCGGGCATTGAGAAGATCGATACACTCTTTCTTGGCATTGGATTGCAGGTCGTTGCGGGTGGCGATGGCATCCATGATCGGCTCCTGTGGCGGTTGCGTCCGCTTGGTTTTAAAAGGGCGAAGTTTGTGGAAGGTCAATCGAACATGCGCGCAGACGCCCTCATCGCCGCGCGGCACAGCATCCCAAACGGCGATCTCCGACTTTCGTTCCGCTCGTCGTTTACGCCGGCCTTTTCAAGCCCAGATGGTCGCGCAGCGTGCTGCCTTCATAATCCGTACGGAATAGCCCGCGCCGCTGCAGCTCCGGCACGACTAGTGTGGCAAAGGCATCGAGTTGGCCGGGAAAATAGGATGGCATGACGTGGAAACCGTCCGCCGCGCCGCCCTCGAAGCGTGCTTCGAGCTCGTCGGCGATCTGGGCGGGCGTTCCGACGACGCGCCAATGGCCGCGCGCGCCGGCGAAATGACGGGCAAGCTGGCGAATGGACAGATTGTCGCGGCGTGATTGCTCGATGACGAGCGCCTGCCGGCTCTGCATGCCTTCGCTGGCCGGCAGCTCGGGCAGCGGTCCGTCGATGGGATAGCGCGCGAGATCGGATATGCTGAGATAGCTGGAAAGCAGCGCGACACCGACATCGTCCGGTATCAGCTCCTGCAGTTCATCATGTTTTGCCCGGGCTTCCGCTTCGCTTGCCGCGACGACCGGCGCGACGCCGGGCATGATCTTGACGTCCTCCGGCTCGCGCCCATGGGCTGCCAGCCGTCCCTTGAGGTCGTCGTAGAAGGCCTTTGCCTCCTCGAATGTTTGCGCCGCAGTGAACACCACATCGGCGGTCCGGGCGGCGAGATCGCGGCCCTCATCCGACGCTCCCGCCTGGACCATAACCGGTGCACCTTGTGGCGAGCGCGACAGATCGAGCGGGTCACGCACCGAAAAACTTCTGCCTTCGTGTCCATCCTGGCCTTGCCAAAGGCCAGCAACCACGGCAGCGAATTCGCGCGCGCGTTCGTAGCGGTCCGCATGTGGGCGCAGTCCGGTCGAGCCGAAATTGGCGGCCTCGATCTGGCTGGCCGAAGTGACAAGGTTCCAGCCGGCTCGGCCGCCGCTCAGATGGTCGAGCGACAGGAAGGTTCGCGCCAGCCCGTAAGGCTCGTTATAGCTCGTCGACGCCGTTGAGACGAGGCCGATGCGCTCCGTCTGCACCGCGAGCGCCGCAAGCAGGCTGATCGGCTCGAAGCCGATCGAGCGCGACGTTTGGCTGGCGATGTTGACATTGGCCTCGCGCACGCCGGCGGCGTCCTCGCAGAAGATCATGTCGAACTTTGCCGCTTCCGCCGTCCGCGCCAGCTGGATGTAATGATCGATGTCGATACCGGCCGTGACATGCGCCTGCGGATGGCGCCAGGCGGCGATGTGGTGGCCTGTCGCCCACAGGAAGGCGCCGAGCTTCATCTGGCCCCGACCGGCGCTCATTGCCGATCCTCCCCTGCAAGCCCGAGATGGGCGCGCAGTGTCGCCGCGCTGTAGCCGGACCGGACAAGGCCGCGGCGGCGAAGCTCCGGCAGCACGAGACCGACGAAATCGTCGAGCGCCGATGTGAACGGCATGGCGATGTTGAAACCGTCGCAGGCTTTCGAGCGAAAGCACTCTTCGAGCCTGTCCGCAAACAGGTCCGGCGCGGCGGTTATTTCGGCGCTGCCGGTAACGTTCATCAGCACTTTCAGCGCCTCCGGCCTGCGCCCGGAGGCAAGCGCACGGCGCTTCAGATCGCCAGCCTTCGCCGGCTCGATCGATGGCGCATCCAGCAGGACGACATCGGCGGTGCGGGCGGCAACATCCATGGCCGGCTCGGACAGGCCGGACATGACCAGCACCGGCGCGTCCTGCGGCGACCGCGCTACGTTGAGCGGCCCGCGCACGGAAAAATATTCCCCCTTGTGGTCGAGAAGGTGCATCTTCTCGGGATCGAAGAAGCGGCCGGCAACTTTGTCGAACAGCAGCGCGTCCGCGTCCCAGCCTTTCCACAAACCTTGCACGATGCCGATGAATTCCTCTGCGCGCAGGCGGAAATCGTCGCCGGAAAAGCCTTCCGGCCGGCTGAAATTGGCCGCCTCGCGCGGTTCGGGCGTCATGCTCGCGTTCCAGCCGGCGCGACCATGGCTGATAATATCGAGCGAGGCGAAACGACGCGCGAGATTGTAGGGCTGATGGGCGACCGTCGACGCTGCCGCGACGAGGCCGATCCTGCTTGTCACCGTAGCCAGCGCTGCCAGCAAGGTCGTCGCTTCGAAGCGCATTTGCCGGTTCGGCCCACTTGCAACCGGCGCGGAATCGCCGAGCAACACCATGTCCAGGCCGGCCGCTTCGGCTTCTTGCACGAACCGCGCCAGCAGACTGAAGTCCGGGCCGGCGCCGGGCGGATGGGAAGGAGCGGCTTCCGGAGACAGTGAAACGGCGAGACACATTGTGGCGCCGTCGGCCATCGCTTTTCCCTGTTGAGCGAGATTCCTTGGGAATTATCTCGTCGGCTGGACGGAAAGAAACCGGCCAGCCGGCTATCATTTGCCGGCCAGAATATCCCGGATCAGCCGCTGGCAGCGCTCGGCCATGAAATCGAGCAGCAGCCGCACCTTCGGATCCTGCAGCTTTTTGTGTGGGTAGACGGCGGCAAACTGCACCGGCGTCGGCGGCGTATTGCTCAGGATCACCTTCAGCCGCTGGTCGCGGATAAACGGCTCGACCTCGAAGCGCGGCTTGTTGATGATGCCGCGGCCGGACAGCGCCCAGCCGGTCAGCACGTCGCCATCATCGGTATCGTAAGGGCCGTGCACCTCGAACTTTTGCGGGCCGTTCGGCGTCTGCAGCGTCCAGACATATTCACGCGCGCCGGAATAGCGCAGCATCAGGCAATCGTGTTTCTTGCCGATCAACTCCTGCGGCTCGCTCGGCTCGCCGCGCACTTCCAGATATTGCGGGGCCGCCACCAGCACGCGCTCGCATTCCATAATGCCGCGCATCCTCAGGCTGGAATCCTCGATGATGCCCAGCCGGAAGGCAACGTCGATGCCTTCCTTCATGATATCGACATTGTGATCGGAAAGCCGGAGTCGTACCTCGATATCGGGGTACCTGTCGTGGAAATCCGGGATGCCGGATGCTACCAGCCGCCGCCCGAGGCCGAGCGGCGCTGTCACCTTTATGGTGCCGCGCGGCTGGCCGGATAATGCGCTGACCGCCGCTTCCGCCTCGGTGACCGCCTCCAGCACCTGCTTGGCGCCGGAGTAGAACACCGTGCCGTGCTCGGTCGGCATCAACTGCCGCGTCGTACGGTTGAACAGCCTGACGCCCAGGTGCTTCTCGAGCTCCTTGATCCGGTTGGAAGCGACCGCCGGCGAAATGCGCATGTCGCGCCCAGCCGCCGACAAATTGCCGAGCTCGACGACACGGACGAAAACGGCGATGTTATCGAGATAGGCCATGCGGCTTTCGTGGCTCTCATGTGGCTGCGTATGATCAGCCTAGTATTTTCCAATTTTTTTTGAAAGTCATCGTGCGTCTCGGCCCTTTCCGTTTGCGCTCCAACCCGTAAAGTCAGCCGATCGGCAGGGACGATTTTTCATGATGGATTTCGCGATATTCTGGGATTGGCTGAGTTTCGCCGTGCGCTGGCTGCACGTCGTCACCGGCATCGCCTGGATTGGATCGTCCTTTTATTTCGTCGCGCTCGACCTCGGGCTGCGCCAGCGTCCGGGCATGCCTGCCGGAGCCTTCGGCGAGGAATGGCAGGTGCATGGCGGCGGCTTCTACCACGTGCAGAAATATCTGGTGGCGCCGGCCGAAATGCCCGAGCACCTGACCTGGTTCAAATGGGAATCCTACGCCACCTGGCTGTCGGGCTTCGCCATGCTGTGCGTCGTCTACTATGCCGGGGCGGACCTGTTCCTGATCGATCCGAATGTGCTTGCCATGTCGGTGCCTGCAGGCATCTTGCTGTCGTTGGCGACGATCGGCGTCGGCTGGGTGGTCTACGATCTCTTGTGCCGTTCGCCGCTTGGCAACAGCGACACCGGCCTGATGCTGGTGCTCTACGGCGTGCTGGTGTTCATCGCCTGGGGCCTGACCCACCTGTTCACCGGCCGCGCCGCTTTCCTGCATCTTGGCGCCATCACCGCGACGATCATGTCGGCCAACGTTTTCATGGTCATCATCCCCAACCAGAAGATCGTAGTCGCCGACCTGATCGCCGGCCGTAAGCCCGATCCGAAATACGGCAAGATCGCCAAACAGCGCTCGCTGCACAACAACTACCTTACGCTGCCGGTTTTGTTCCTGATGCTGTCGAACCATTATCCGCTGGCGTTCGGCACAGAGTTCAACTGGGTCATTGCCTCGCTGGTGTTCATCATCGGCGTGCTGATCCGGCACTATTTCAACACCAGGCATGCGCGCAAAGGCAATCCGACCTGGACCTGGCTGGCCGCCGCCGTCCTGTTCGTCGTCATCATCTGGCTGTCGACGGCACCGAAGCTGCTGACCGGCGAGGTCAAAACGTCCTCGGCGGCACAGGTCTACGTCGCCTCGGCGCATTTTCCCGCCGTGCGTGATACGGTGCTTGGCCGCTGTTCGATGTGCCATGCGGCGGAGCCGTCCTACGAGGGCATTTACCACGCGCCCAAGGGCGTGATGCTCGATACCGATGCCGGCATCGCCGAGCACGCCGGCGAGATCTACCTGCAGGCCGGACGCAGCCACGCCATGCCGCCCGCCAACGTCACCCAGATCACCGACAAGGAACGGGCACTGCTGGTAGCCTGGTTCGAAGGCGCGGGGAAATAGCATGACCAGCACGCTCCTGCGCGGCCGCACGCTGTCGTTTTTGCGCTGGCCAGAAACTGTCGACGACCATTCCGCCTGGCGCTACGAGCAAGATGGCGGCTTGCTGATGCGCGACGGAAGGATCGTTGCCGCTGGCGCCTATGCCGAAGTCCAGAGAAAGGCGGGCGAGGGAACAAAAAAGATCGACCATAGGCCACATCTGCTGCTGCCCGGGTTCATCGATGCGCACGCGCATTTTCCGCAGATGCAGGTCATCGCTTCCTTCGGCGCCGAGCTGCTCGACTGGCTGAACACCTACACCTTTCCGGAAGAGACCAAATTCCAGAACGCCCAGCATGGCCGCCGTATCGCCAGGCTGTTCCTGGATGAAGTGTTGCGCCACGGCACGACGACTGTCGCAGCCTATTGCTCGGTGCACAAGGAATCTGCCGAAGCGTTCTTTGCCGAGTCGCATGACCGCAACATGCTCAATATCGCTGGCAAGGTGATGATGGACCGCAACGCGCCGGAAGGCGTGCTCGACACGCCGCAATCGGGTTATGACGACAGCAAGGCGTTGATCGAGGAGTGGCACGGCAAGGGGCGCCAGCACTATGCCATCACCCCGCGCTTCGCCATCACCTCGTCGCCCGAGCAATTGGAGATGGCGGGCGCGCTCTGCCGCGAATATCCTGATCTGCACATGCAGACGCATTTGTCGGAAAACCATGCCGAGATCGCCTTCACGCAGCAGCTTCATCCGCAGGCGCGCGACTATACCGATGTCTATGAGCATTACGGGCTGCTCCGCCGAAGAAGCCTGTTCGGCCATTGCATCCATCTCTCGGAACGCGAGGCGGACGCACTTTCCGATAGCGGCTCGGTGGCGGTGTTCTGCCCGACCTCCAACCTGTTTCTCGGCTCGGGCCTTTTCGATTATCAGCGCTATCGCCGCCGCGAGAAGCCGCTTCGCATCGCCGCCGCCACCGATGTCGGCGGTGGCACCAACTATTCGATGCTGCGCACCATGGACGAGGGCTACAAGGTGATCGCGCTGAACGGCGAGAAGCTCAATCCGTTCCAGTCGTTCTGGCAATTGACCCGCGGCAATGCCGAGGCGCTGTCGCTTGCGGAAAAGATCGGCACCCTCGAGGAAGGCAGCGACGCAGATATCGTCGTGCTCGACGCCCGCGCCACGCCGGCGATGCGGCTGCGGGTGGAGACGGCGGACACGCTCGCCGAGGAATTGTTTCTGCTGCAGACGCTCGGCGACGACCGCGCCGTGCGCGAGGTCTATGTCGCCGGCCGCGCGGCCAAGACGGACATGGCGGTTTAGCTGTCGCATGCGACCGGCTTGACCGTGCGGCAGCCATCCGGCAAAGCGTGCGGCGAAGTTGACAGGGGAACGACATGGCCGTTGCGGACGACATCGCTCTGATCAAGAAACAGGAAGCCACGCTTGTCTTTTCGGGCTTCGATGAAGCCGTCGCTTTCGAGATCGGCTCGGCGATCCGCGACCGGGCTCTCAAGGAAAACCTGCCGATCATCGTCGATATCAGAACCTTCGACCGGCCGCTGTTCTATGCGGCGATGCCCGGCTCGAACGCTTCCAATCCGGATTGGGCGCGGCGCAAGATCAACGTGGTGCGGCGGTTCCTGAAAAGCACCTACCGCATGGTGCTGGAGCAGCAGCGCCCCGACCGCAGCTTCAAGCCAGGCGAGGGACTGGATATTGCCGACTACGTGCTGGCCGGCGGCGGCTTTCCCATCTCTGTCAAGGGCGCCGGCGTCATCGGCGTGATCGCCGTCTCCGGCCTGCCGGAGCGTGAGGACCATGGCGTGGTCGTCGATGCGCTGTGTGAGCATCTCCGCATCGACGCGCGCGAGCTGGCATTGCCGGCGGAAGCAAAATGACAGAGGTAGACCCCAAGTCCTTTCTCATTTCGATCTTCAACGCCGCCGTTGCCGCCGCCGATCCCCAGAGGACGATCAAGGATCATCTGCCGGCAAGGCCGAAGGGCCGCACGGTCGTCATCGGTGCAGGAAAAGGCTCGGCGCAGATGGCGGCGGCTTTCGAGAAAGTGTGGGACGGGCCGATCGAAGGGCTGGTCGTCACCCGCTACGGCTATGGCGCGACCTGCCGGCGCATCGAGATCATCGAGGCGGCGCATCCGGTGCCGGATGCCGCAGGGCTCGAAGCTTCCCGGCGGCTGCTCGAAAAAGTCCAGGGACTGACTGCGGACGACCTCGTCGTGGCGCTCATTTCGGGCGGCGGCTCGGCGCTGCTGCCGTCACCTGCCGAAGGCTTGACGCTGGCCGACGAGATCGCCGTCAGCGAGGCGCTGCTCGCCTCCGGCGCGCCGATCGCCGCGATGAACACCATCCGCAAACATCTTTCCACGATCAAGGGCGGCAGGCTGGCGGCCGCCGCATATCCAGCCAAGGTGGTCTCGCTGGTTGTTTCTGACATTCCGGGCGACGATCCGGCTCTGGTCGCTTCTGGTCCGACCGTACCGGATATAGGCAGTCGTAAGGACGCATTGGCGTCGATCGCTGCCTATGGCATGAACCTGCCGGTTTCGGTCATGGCGCATATCAATTCGCCGGCGGCCGATGCGCCACGACCGGACGACCCGCGTTTTATCCGCAACGAGGTGCATCTGATCGCTTCCGCCGGCGTCTCGCTGGAAGCCGCAGCGGCCGAAGCGAAGCGCCAAGGCATTCAGGCGGTCATTCTCTCCGATTCCATCGAGGGCGAAGCGCGTGAGGTCGGCGGCGTCCACGCCGCGATCGCGCGCGAAGTGGCGACGCGCAACCGGCCGTTTGCAAAGCCGGTTCTGATCCTGTCCGGCGGCGAGACGACTGTGACCTTGCGCGCAAAAGGCAAAGGCGGCCGCAACTCGGAATTCCTGCTCGCCTTCGCCATTGGCATCAGCGGCATGGTCGGCGTGCACGCACTGGCCGCCGACACCGACGGCATAGACGGTTCGGAAGACAATGCCGGCGCCTTCGCCGACGGCTCGACGGTGTCGCGGATGCGTAAGGCGGGCGTCGATGCCAAGGCCATGCTTGCCGGCAACAACGCCTGGACGGCATTCAATGTCGTAGATGACCTTTTCGTATCCGGTCCGACCGGCACAAACGTCAACGATTTCCGGGCGATATTGATCAAATAGCTCAGGCGGCCATCAGCTTTTTCACCGCTCTCATATCCTGCAGGAACCGGTCGCGTTCTGCCTGCTTATCCGCCGGCTCGCGAATGCGCAGGATGAAGGACGGGTGGATGGTGACGAAGACACGCAAGCCATCGTCGCGCTCCACCACCGCCCCGCGCATCTTCATGATCGGCACCACCTTGCCGAGCAGCGCCTGCGCCGCCGTTGCGCCGAGCGCTACCGCCAAATTGGGCTTGATCAGATCGATCTCCTTGTCGAGCCACCAGCGGCAAGCCTGCACCTCGCCGGCGTTGGGCTTCGAGTGGATGCGCCGCTTGCCGCGCGGCTCGAACTTGAAATGCTTGACGGCGTTGGTGACGTAGACTTTCAGCCGATCGACGCCCGCATCGTCCAGGATCGCGTCGAACACCTTGCCGGCCGGGCCGACGAAAGGCTTGCCCGCCAGATCCTCCTGGTCGCCCGGCTGTTCGCCGACGAAGATCACCTTGGCTTTATCAGGGCCTTCACCGAACACCGTCTGCGTGGCGTCGTGCCATAGCGGACAGCGGCGGCAGATCTTGGCCGTTTCGCGCAGTTCAGGAATCGTTCTGGCGTCGATTTCTGTCGTTTCCGGAGACTTGCTTGCAGGCAAGCTTCTTGCCTGCACCTTGGCATGGTCCGGCGTCGGGGTTGTCTGCATCCTGGCGATCATGACTAAGGCGGCCTTGTTCGCTCCTGCAATCAGACACGCAATGAGCAAAGCCCGCCGAAGGTTCCGCTGAAATTATTCCGCATGGGCCTTCGACGGCGGATGGCCGACGATGTGATGCCCTACACCTCGTGCAGATAGAGGTGATAATCCAGTTCGCTGACCGTGCGCGCGACGCGCAGATATTCCGATTGCTTGATCGCCACGAACGTCCGGTGCAGATCTTCGCCCAATGCGCCCTTGAGGAAACTCGACGCCCTTGCCGCCTCGATCGCGGCACGCCAGTCGACCGGCATCGTCGTGCGCGTGACAGCCGATTCGTACCCATTGCCGGTGGTTTCGGGACCGGGATCGAGGCCTTCGTCAAGGCCTTTGACGATGCCTGCCAGCACCGTGGCTGCCACCAGGTAAGGATTCGCGTCGACGCCCGACGGCCGGTGCTCGATGCGCCGATTTTTTGCGTTGCCAGCCGGCACACGCAGTGCCACCGAACGGTTGTTGACGCCCCAGGTCGGCGCCACCGGCGCATAGGATTGCGAGACGAAGCGCCGCCACGAGTTGGCGTGCGGCGCAAAGACCAGCATCGATTCCGCCATCGTCTGGATCAGTCCGCCGAGGCCGCGCAGCAGAGGCAGCGACCAGCTTTCACCGCCGGTTTCGGCAAAGACATTCTTGCCGGCATCGTCCAGCAGCGAGACATGAAAATGCATGCCCGAGCCGGCATATTTCTCGATCGGCTTGGCCATGAAGCAAGCGGTGACACCATGACGGCGCGCCTGCGCCCGCACCAGACGCTTGAGCATGACGAGATCGTCAGCCGCCCGCATCACATCCTTGCGGTAGTTGAGCGTCAATTCGTACTGGCCCGGCGCATATTCGGAAATGACCGTCTCGGCCGGGATGCCTTGCACCTTGGCTGCAGCATAGATGTCGGAAAACAGCGGCTCCATGCCGTGCAGATGATCGACGGAATAGACCTCCGTCTTGGCCGAGCGGCGTCCGTCGAGCACCGCGTGCGCCGGCTGCACCTTGCCTTCGGCATCGCGCTCGTTGGCGAGCAGGAAGAATTCGAGCTCGAAGGCGCCGGCCGGATGCAGGCCCTTGGCCGCGAGGATCTCCACCTGCCGCGCCAGTGCCAGCCGCGGGTCGGACGACATCGGCTGGCCGTCGAGATGGTACATCGCCATCAGCACCTGGCCGCGCGGCGGCTGGGTGCCGAACAGCGGCACCAGTGTGCCGGGGATCGGCCACGCCCGCAGGTCGCCGTCGCCGGTCGTCCAGATCAGCCCGGTCTCGTGAACATCCTCGCCGGTGATGTCGAGGCCGAGGATCGAGATCGGCATGTGCCGGCCACCCTCGAAGATGCTCATCAACTCATGACGACGCACGATCTTGCCGCGCCCGACGCCATTGGCGTCGGTCAGCACGATGTCGAACGCTTCGATCTCGGGGTGAGCGTCGAGAAAGGCCTGCGCCTCGGCGGGCGTCGAGCCCGAAGGGGATGTCGTGACCAGGTTCAAACTTTGCTTAGGCGCTTGTTTCATGCCGCAAGCTTGTCTCACGCCGTAAGCTTTGCCGCAACTGCGCCGAAGGCAGTGATCAGCCGGTTCACCTGGGCGGCGCTGGTCGCAGGAGAGATCAGCATCATGTTGTGGAAGGGTGCGATCAGCACGCCGCGATTGACCAGCGCGACATGGACTGCCGCTTCGAGCTCCGGTGCATGCGCAGCTTCCGCCTCGCCGCCATTCCTCAGCGGGCCCGGCGCGCAGATGAACTCGACGCGGGCGCCGACACGTGAGACATGCCAGGGCAGCCGGTAGCGGTCGATGACGGCGGTCAGTCCGGCGTCGAGCCGCCGCGCCAGATGATCCATCTGGCCGTAGGCCTCGTCGGTCATCACCTCTTCCAATGCGGCGCGCATCGCCGCGAATTGCAGCGGATTGCCCGACAGTGTCGTGCCCATGCCCGAATAGCCCGGCTCCTTCACCCTGTTAAAGGCGGCATAGCGGGTCGCGACGTCCTCGCTTATCCCCCACACACTGGCCGGCACGCCGCCGGCGATCGGCTTGCCGAGCACGAACAGATCAGGCTCCAGCCCGAATTTCCTCGTATAGCCGCCGGGACCGGTCGAGATGGTATGCGTCTCGTCGATTAGCAGCAGCGTGCCGGTCGCACGAGTAAGACGCCGCAACCCATCATGGAAGCCGGGCTCGGGCAGCACCATGCAGGAGTTGGTCAGCACCGGCTCGGTGATGACGCAGGCGATTTGTCGGTCCCGGAGTGCGGCGCCCAGCGCTGAAAGATCGTTGAACTCGACGACATCAGCTGCCCTGGTCAGGTCGCGGAACTCGCCGGCCAATCCCGGCCGGTTGACCGGTCTGCCGTCGATCAGCCGCACCATAGTCTCGTCGACCGAGCCGTGATAGCAGCCGTTGAAGACCAGGATCTTCTCGCGGCCGGTGACGGCGCGGGCAATCCGCAGCGCAAAGCGGTTGGCGTCGGTCGCCGTCGTTGCGATCTGCCAGAAAGGCAGGCCGAAGCGCTGTTGCAGCAGCGGTCCGATGGGCAGTGCG
This sequence comes from Mesorhizobium sp. M1334, assembly GCF_040317995.1. Lineage (NCBI taxonomy): Bacteria > Pseudomonadati > Pseudomonadota > Alphaproteobacteria > Hyphomicrobiales > Phyllobacteriaceae > Mesorhizobium > Mesorhizobium sp. M1334. The sequence goes on along the minus strand of NZ_JAMYLM010000024.1, from coordinate 42,148 downwards.
TCTTCGCTGGGCAGCATATAGGTCAGGCCGCGTCCGGCCTGCCGGCGGATGGCGCGGGCGACCGGCGGCGGCGAATGGCCGAACATCGAGCCGGTGTCGCCAAGACAGAAATCGTCCAGTCGGTTGCCGTCGATGTCGGTGATCGTGGCGCCCCTGGCGCTGTCGACCAGAATCGGGAAAGGCGTCGGCCAGTCGTTCATCCAGTGCATCGGCACGCCGCCGAAGAAGCCGGGCAAGCCATTGCCGATTATGGCCATCGATTTCGGCCGCGCCTGGCGGAAGACTTCTGCCTCGGTCTCGTACAACTCGGCGATCCGGGCCGGGCCGATGCCGCCGATAGAAGTCTTTGCATGGTCGATGACGTTCATGGCGGCCCCTCTCAGTTGCAGTTTAGACAATCGGCATCCGCCACCGCAATTGGCCGGGCGGCTGCCCTGTGTTGGGTCAGCGGTCATTTAAATGGAAACAGGCGCTTGACCGCGAGCCGCCTTCGGGCGCCAATGGTACTTCGGCCGGAGGGGACAAGATGGTGCGGGCGATCGTCTGCGCAGCAACGCTGCTGTCGTCGGTTGGTGCGGCTCTGGCGTCGGGCGGCATCTGGTGTTCCGCCGAGGATGCAGCCGTCAAATTTCAGGTCGGTGCCGGGGTCACCAGAGGCATGGGCGGGCCGACCTTCAATTTTAGCGGCGAGCTCGAAATTCTGGGCAGGCCGGCTGCCGACAGTCTGCGCAAGACGGTGTTCGGGGATCAGAACCTCACGCAATATTGGCTCGACAACAAGGAACTGCGGCTGCTTGTCTACCACGAACGGCAGGTCGAAAACGCCTATGGCTATGTCGAACTGGCGATCCTGACCAAGGCCAGCGACGAAGGCGTCTATGACGGCCGCTATTTGCTCTCAATCTATGATGTTACGGCTGATGCCGAAAAGGACGGCAAACCGGATGAATTGACCGGCAAAGTATCTTGCGGAGCCGAGTAAGTAACAGGCTACGCCGAAATATCGATGACGCCGCAGTCACCCGCAGCGCTGCCAAAGGCGACGCGGCGCTCTTGCCTGTCCCACATCATCGAGGTGACGGCGCCCTTGCCCGGCCGGCGCAACAGCACTTCCCTGGCGTCCGCGAAGCGCACCGCCATCACCATGCCGTCATCATAGCCGACAGCAACGACGTCCTGGCTCGGGTGACAGGCGACGGAGGTGACCATCGCATTGCCGCGCGTGCCGAGTTCCAGCGGCGCCTTGCCCATCGGCCCGTCCTTGCCCGAAAACGGCCAGACGATCGCCGCCGGCGCGCCGGAACTCGCCAGCCATTTGCCCTTGGCGCTCCACGACAGGCTTTTGACCTTGCCGGGGTAGCCGGACATGCGCATGTGCTTGCCGTCGGCGAGCTTCCAGCCATGCAGCGCGTTTTCCTGCATGGTGGTGACGACGAAGTCGCCGTCCGGCGAGAAGGTGATGCCGGTGTGGGCACCGGCCCATTCGAGTTCGACCGGCTTGCCGTCGGCGGCCGGGAAATGCAGCGTCGCGCCATTGTAGCGGGCGACGCCGAAGCGCATGCCCTTGGGCGAGAAGGCCAGCCCCTCGACCGAGCGCGGATGCGAGAATTCCCTGGTTTTGCCGTCGGCAAAGCGCACATAGGCAATCTTGCCCGAAGCATAGGCAACAGCGCCTTGCGGCCCGGCGGCGACGCTGGTGATCCATTTTTTGCCTGCGGTCGCCAATTCCGCGGTATTGCCGCCAGCGGTCACGGCAAAGATCCTGCCGTCCTCACCACCGGTGATCAGCCGGTCGTTCGCCGCATCATGGAAGGCGGCGAGCATCCCGTCATTGGCCTGCACCGTCTTGTGGCCGTGGTCGAGCCGATGGATTGTGCCGTCAGCCAGCGCAAAGTGCGGCACGTCGCCGAGGAACACGGCGGCGAGGCAGTGGCCTTCGAGATCGAGCGGGGCGACTGTGGGCATGAGAGATAATTCCGTCCGAGGTTTCTGCTGCCTCACCCTTAAGGGGTTGAGCTGCCCGTCTCAACCCGTGCTTCGGATCGTCGTGGCTAGAGAGCGCCAGCGTTGCGGCTGCCCCTCCTCCCACAAGGGGGAGAAGGAAGAAGGTAGCTAAATCAAGCGGCCTGACAGGCCTCGAAGCTTGTCTTCAGCCGCTCGGCATCGAGTTCGCGACCGATGAACACCAGCCGGCTCTCGTGCTTCTCGCCGTCCTTCCAGGCGCGCTGGTGGTCGCCCTCGATGATCATGTGCACGCCCTGGATGACATAGCGCTCGTCATCGCCTTTCAGCGCAATGATCCCTTTCAGCCGCAGGATGTTCGGGCCTTCCATCTGGGTGACCTTCTCGATCCACGGGAAGAACTTTTTCGGGTCCATCTCGCCACCGCGCAGCGACACCGACTGCACGGTCACGTCATGGATGTCGGAAGGGTGCGCATGATGATGGCCGTCATGATCGTGGTGATCATGGCCGTCGTGATCGTGGTGGTGGTGGTCATGATCATGATCATGATGGTCGTGATCGTCATGCGCCTCGAGGAAGTGCGGATCGTTCTCCAGCGCCCGGGACAGGTCGAAGGCACCGCGATCCAGCACCTCGGACAGCGCCACGCTGGCGCGCATGGTGCGATGGATGCGTGCCGCCGGGTTGATGGCGCGGATCGTTGCCTCAACCTTGCTCAGCTCTTCAGGGGTGACGAGATCGGTCTTGTTGAGCACGACGACGTCGGCAAAGGCGATCTGGTCCTCGGCCTCGCGGGAATCCTTGAGGCGCAGCGGCAAGTGCTTGGCGTCGACCAGCGCCACCACCGCATCGAGCCTGGTCTTGGAACGCACATCGTCGTCCATGAAGAAGGTTTGCGCCACCGGCACGGGATCGGCGAGGCCTGTGGTCTCGACGACGATGGCGTCGAAGCGGCCGGGTCTGCGCATCAGGCCTTCGACGACGCGGATCAGGTCGCCGCGCACGGTGCAGCAGATGCAGCCGTTGTTCATCTCGTAGATTTCCTCGTCGGATTCCACGATCAGCTCGTTGTCGATGCCGATTTCGCCGAATTCATTGACGATGACCGCGTAGCGCTTGCCATGGTTTTCCGAAAGGATGCGGTTGAGCAGTGTCGTCTTGCCGGCGCCAAGATAGCCGGTGAGGACGGTTACGGGGATCTGCGTCTGTGCGTCGCTCATAATGTGCCTCGAATAGGGATTGTCGGCTCCATATAGGATGTGTGCTCGGCTTTTGCACGAGCCAAACCGGTGGACCAAAGAGAGGCTGGTATTGCCGAACTTTCCTCAAATTGCCGAACTTTCATTGGCGCGGGTTGGCGGTGGGCTTAGATAGGCAAAGGTCATTCACGAGGGCTGTTCGCATTGAAGAGACGCCAGATGTCCGACAAGTCCTTGCCACTAAGCCGCCGGCAGGCGCTCCGTCTCGTTGCGGTTACCGCTGGCGGCATATTCCTGCCCGCCGGTGCAAGGGCCGGGAAGGTCTCGCCCTATGCCGGGCTTGCTTTGTTCGAAGCCGGTGCCGGCGTCTGCGCCATCACGCCTGAGGTCACCGAAGGGCCGTTCTATTTCGACCCGAAGCTCGAACGCGCCGATATCACCGAGGGCAAGAAGGGCATCGCCCTCAATGTGCGGCTGCAAATCGTCGACGCCGCCTGCCGGCCGCTTCCCGGCGCACGCGTCGACATCTGGCATTGCGACGCCCAGGGCGCCTATTCCGGCTATCCCGGACAGGGCGACGGGCAGGATATCGACACGTCCGGCCAGAGCTTTCTGCGGGGCTGGCAGAGAACCGATGAAAGCGGCATCGCTTCTTTCGCCACCATCTATCCCGGCTGGTATCGCGGCCGCACCACCCACATCCATTTCAAGATTTTCCCTGACGACCGCTCGGTAATGACCGGCCAGATGTTCTTCCCCGACAGCCTCAGCGAGCAGATATTCGCCACCGTCGCGCCCTATAAAGATCGCCCCGGAAAACGCGATACATCGAACGCGCGGGACGGCATTGCGCGGCAGGCCGGGCTGCTGTCGCAGGCAGCGCTGCGGGAAATGGCGGACGCCTTTCAGGCCTTGATGGTGGTCGCGGTGAAGGCCGGTTGAGAACGCCTCGTCACGTCCCCATCCAGCCATTGCGGAAAGTCGTTTGTCATCTAACTGAAATAAACATCTGGCATTAGCCACGGCGAACACCGCGAAGCTTGCCGGCAAAGCTATTTTCCGAGCCGGAATGTTTTCGATGGTCATTGCCAACCGGCGGGCTGCTTTTATGCTGTCCGCACCGGTTCGGCCGAGGAGGGATGCGCATGGCCAAGGCGGACAAGACTGCAACAATGAGCCGGCTGCATTCGGCGGCGCGGCTGGCTCGCACGGCGCTCGCCGCCCGGCTTCTGGCGCATGGTTTCTATGCCGGCCAGGACCAGATCATGCTGGCGCTCGACCGCGAGGACGGGCAGACGCCCGGCAACCTTGCCGGCCGCCTCGGCGTGCGTCCGCCGACCATCACCAAGACCATCAACCGGCTGCAGGCGCAGGGTTTTCTGGAAAAGCGCGCCTCCTCCGCCGATGCCCGCCAGGCGCATATTTTCCTCACCGACACCGGCCGCGAAATCATCCACGCCATCGAGAAATCGGTGAAGAAGACCGAAAAGCAGGCATTGAAGGGTCTCGACAAGAAGGATCAGAAAGCGCTGTTCAAGCTGCTTGCCCGCGTCGAGGCGAACCTGTCGAACGGCGAAATGGTGCTCCCGGACGACGAACTGGATATCGAAGACAAGATGCTTGAATAGCTCACGCGTTCGCCGCTGACGGCCGCCGCGTCAGTGCCGACCAACGTCCCGGTGTGACGCCGAACGCCTTCTTGAAATGCCGATTGAAATGGCTTTGATCACTGAAGCCGGCGGCGATTGCGATTTGCGCCAGCGGCTCGTCGGCTTCGATCATCCGACGGGCTCGCTGAAGCCGGCGCATCAACAGGAACCGGTGCGGGCTGGTCGAGAAGGTCGCGCGAAAATGCCGCGACAGGGCATAACGGTCCAATCCGGTTATCGCCTCCAATTCGTCTGAACGTACAATCCGCGCGACATTTTCCTCCAGGTAGTCGCGCGCCAGGTTGGCGGCGCGCCACGCCGTTTTCGCTACCGGTTTCGCCGGCTGACCGGCGTGCCGGGCCAGGCTTTGCATAAGCTGCGTCATGAAATCGACGACAAACAGCTCGTCCAGTTGCTGATCCAGCGGCCCGAGCGCCGAAAGCAGCGTCGCGCGGAGATCGCGGTCTGTCACCACGGCATTCCTCACGAACGGCAGTGATCCGCCGCCGAGACAATCGAGCATCAGGGACGGCTCCAAATAGAGCATTCTGTATCGCAAGCCGTCTTCGGTGCCGGCACCGCCATCGTGCAGTTCGTCGGGATGAAGGATAATGATCTGGCCAGGCAGGCTCAGATGCATTTGGCCGCGATAGCGGAAGCGCTGCACGCCATAAAGCGTCACCCCGATCGCATAGGTGTCGTGGCGATGGAGATCGAAGGCGTTGCCGTGGAACCGGGCCTCGATGCGTTCCATGCCGGCAGCACGGGGTGCCGGTACGATGCAGTTTTCGGCTGCATCCACGCACAAACGTCCAAGACCCTGAAAGGCTTCCCCGTCTAGACCGTGCGGCATCGCTTTTCTCGCAGCCTCGGATTGGCCCCTTTCGGATTGGAAACTGTCGCATGTTCGATACGAAATTTGCAATCGTGCTCAAGGATGATCTTCCCGTCTGGCAAAAGCTCAATGTCACCGCCTTTCTGACCAGCGGCATCGTCGCGCAATTTCCCGACATTATCGGCGACCCCTACCGTGATCGCGCCGGCAATATCTACAACCCGCTGTCGATCCAGCCGGTCATCGTGCTTTCGGCGGACGGCCAGACGCTCGGCGCGATCCAGCGGCGGGCGCTGGAGCGTGGTGTGACGGTATCGCTCTATGTCGAGGAAATGTTTTCGACTGGTTATGATCTGGCCAACCGTGCCGTCTTTGCCGAATTTGCGCCGGAGGATGCCAAGGTGGTCGGCATCGCGCTTCGCGCCGAAAAGAAACTCGTCGACAGGATCACCAAGGGTGCCCGCATGCACGCTTGACTCGTCGGCCACCAGCAACAAAACCTTAGCCTGTCGTTGTGCCAGCCTCTTTTGGCTTGCCCGCAGGCGACAATTCCCGCATGGGTGAAGGACTGCCTTGCTTCCCGTCCGGCCTGAAATTGAATGCTTCCCCAAGACATGACGAAAGCGCGACATCGCCGGCGGCGATCCTGTGCATGCTTTCCGTCTATGTGTTTTTCACCTTCCTCGACACCAGCAGCAAGTACCTTGTCCTGGCCGGCGTCTCGGCGCTGATCGTCGCCTGGACCCGCTTCGCGGTCCATGTGCTGATCGTCGGCGTTTTTCTGCGCGGATGGCGTGAGCCGCTGCGCTTACGTCCCGCCAACCTGCCGGCGCACATCACGCGCGGTCTGCTCCTGTTCGGATCGACGATGTTCAACATTCTGGCGCTGCGGACGCTGCAACTGGCGGAAACCACCTCGATCTACTTCTTCGGCCCGATGGTGATCACCGCGCTTGCCGGTCCGTTGCTCGGCGAATGGGCCGGCTGGCGGCGCTGGCTGGCGATCATGAGCGGCTTTGTCGGCGTCCTCATCATCACCCGGCCGGGTGTCGGCGTTTTTGGCGTCGGCCATCTCTTTGCGCTCGGCTCGATGCTGTCGAACAGTTTCTACGTCATCATGACGCGCCGCATGTCGGCTACGGAAACCTCCGAAAGCCTCATCCTGTTTTCGGCGCTGGCGCCGGCCGTGCTGCTTTTGCCGACACTGCCGTTTTCGCCTTCGCTGCCGCAGGATGGCTGGCACTGGTTCATATTGCTGATGCTTGGCGTCTTCGGCGCCATCGGTCATTGGCTTCTTGTGCAGGCCTATCGCCTTGCCACCACCACGGCCCTGGCTCCCTATCCCTATTCGCAGATGATCTGGATGATCATCTCCGGCCTGATCGTCTTCAACCAGTTTCCCGATCGGTGGACGCTGGTCGGTGCCACAGTCATCGTCGCCAGCGGCCTCTACATCGTTCACCGTGAGCACCGGCTTCGTTTGCGCAACCGCGCGACGCTGGACGCGGAGGCGGAAGCGCTGGCAAAAAAACTTTGATTTGCTCGGAATCGATGGCATAAGAGCCGGCCTTTAAACAGTTTAAATTGCTTCGGGAGCGCAGGGCGCTGGCACAGAAGATCAAGCTTTCGACCATCGCGGATGCGCTCGGCGTGTCCACGGCCACGGTCTCGCTGGCCTTGCGCGACAGCCCGCTGGTCGCCGGCGGCACCCGCGACCGCATCAAGGAACATGCCCGCGCCATCGGCTATATCTACAACCGCCGCGCCGCCAGCCTGCGCACCTCGCGCTCGGGCATAGTCGGCGTCGTCGTCCACGACATCATGAACCCGTTCTTTGCCGAGATATTGCGTTCGATAGAGAGCGAGCTTGACCGCAGCCGGCAAACCTTCATCCTGTCGAACCACTACGACCAGCTCGAGAAACAACGCACTTTCATCGACACGCTTCTGCAGCTCGGCGCTGACGGGGTCATCATGTCGCCGGCCATCGGCACGCCTCCCGAAGACATATTCATGGCCGAGGAGAACGGTCTCCCGGCAGTGCTGATTGCACGCACCGTCGAAGGTGCCGACGTGCCGGTGTTTCGCGGCGACGATGCCTATGGCACCGGGCTTGCCACCAACCATCTGATCTCGCTTGGCCACAAGCGCATCGCAATGATCGGCGGTACCGATCAGACGTCGACCGGCCGCGACCGCTATCAGGGATATGTCAACGCCATGGAGGCGGCGGGGCTTGAGGTCAGGCCGTCCTGGCGCATCGCCGGCCCGCGCACCAAGCAGGCCGGCTTCGAGGCTGCCGGGCAGTTCCTGGCGCTAAAGGACAGGCCGACCGCGGCCTGCTGCTGGAATGACCTCGTCGCCATCGGCCTGATGAACGGCATTGCCCGCGCTGGTCTGGTGCCGGGCATCGACATTTCGGTCACTGGTTATGACGACCTCGAGGAGGCGGCGATCGCGACGCCGGCGCTAACCACGGTCTGGAACGGCCAGCGTGAGGTTGGCCGCCGCGCTGCCAGCGCGCTGCTCGACAAACTCAACGGACAGACGGTGCGGCCGTCGCAGGAACTGATCAAGCCGGAACTGCATGTGCGCCAGTCGACCGGCAAACCGGTGGAACGTGCATGACAAAAACCGACCAGCAAGCTGTCACCATTCTGGTGCCGGGCCAGTTCAACGACCATGCGGTCGGCCGCATCGACGGGGCGTTCAGCCGCGTCCTGATCGAACGCGCCGATCCGTCGCTGGTCACCGACGAGATGCGCCTTACGGTGCGCGGCATAGCCGCCTTTGGCGGCATAAGCGCCGCGTTGATGGACGCGCTGCCAAAGCTCGAGATTATCGCCAATTTCGGCGTCGGCTATGATTCGGTAGATGTCCACCACGCCGCACGGCGCGGCATCATGGTCACCAACACACCGGATGTGCTGACCGAAGAGGTCGCCGACACGGCGCTCGGCCTGTTGATCAATACCATCCGCGAACTGCCGCGCGCCGAGGCCTGGCTGCGCGACGGAAGTTGGTTGCGCAACGGCAACTATCCGCTGAGCCGTCTGACTTTGCGCGGTCGCCATGTCGGCATCTTCGGCATGGGCCGCATCGGCCTCGCCATTGCCCGCCGGCTCGATGCTTTCGGACTGCCCATCGCCTATCACAACCGGCGCCGCGTCGAAGGCCTGTCCTATGACTATCACCCGACGCTGAAAGGTCTCGCCGAGGCGGTCGACACGCTGATCTCGGTGGCGCCCGGCGGGGCCTCGACGGACAAGGCCGTCAATGCCGAAATCCTCTCGGCTCTGGGGCCGAACGGCGTCTACGTCAATATCGGCCGGGGCAGCACGGTCGACGAACCAGCTCTTGCCGCCGCACTTGCCAGCGGCAGCATCGCCGCTGCCGGGCTAGACGTTTTTGCCGACGAGCCGAACGTGCCTGCGGCGTTGCTTGCCGCGCCCAACACCTCGCTTTTGCCTCATGTCGGCTCGGCCTCGCAGCACACCCGCCGCGCCATGGCGGACCTGTGCGTCGACAATCTGGTCTCGTGGTTTTCGCAGCGCAAGGCGCTGACGCCGGTGCCGGAGACGGCAAACGTCAAGGCGAGGCCGTGACCGCCCTATGTTAACTTCAGCTTAACCCTTCGGAATCATTCTGCCTCCTTGGCTAGTGTATGTCCCCTTGACAGCACATGGCAGCAAGATGAAGCGCGCCTCCTCCTGATGACATCGAACACGGCGCGCTTGAAATGCGCGGAGAAACAGGATGAAAACGCTTCCCGCATTGATGGCGATTGCTGCGCTGTTAGGCAGCGTCCAGCTGTTTTACGCCGGTAGCGGTCAAAGCCGCGCAGCCAGTGAACCAGCACCTTCGTCCAGCACCTACAGGCTGGTAGCCCATGGTGACGAGGCGTCTTGTGCGGTCACCCGTGGCGCCGAGATTTCGCAAGGCCTGTCGCTGTTGACGGTCGCCGCGAATTGCCGCCGGGTGTTGCCCGGTGTCGAGCAGGCGAAGTTCTGGCGAGAGCAGGATGACGGCACGGTCACATTCAGCGCCAACGGCAGCGATCCGATCGTCATGTTCTCGGTCGCCGATGGCGACGGTTACGAATCCTACGCGCCGGCGCTACCGCTACTGACCCTGGCGTCGGCCGGCAACTGACGAGCGCTATTCTGCCGCAGCGCGCGCACCCGATTTCGCCGCCTGATGCAGCCGCACCGCGTCGCCGAAAGCGCGAAATATCTTTACCGAGATGCTGTCCGATTTGACCCAGTATTCGGGATGCCACTGGACGCCGACGGCGAAAGCCCGTGCATCGCGCACCGAGACCGCCTCGACAGTGCCGTCGGCGGCGACCGCTTCGACCTGCAGCTTTGAGCCAAGCCGGTCGACAGCCTGGCGATGCACCGAATTGACCATGATGTCGCCGGCGCCGAAGACCCCGGCCAGGCAGCTGCCGGGTTTTATCGACACGCTCTGGCGGATGGCGAAGCGTTCGTCCTGATTGTCGCTTGCAGGCGCACGATGATCGAGCGAACCGGCGCGTTCCTGGATTTCAGTGGCCAGCGTGCCACCCAGCGCCACATTCATCTCCTGGATGCCGCGGCAGATCGCGAGCAGCGGTACTCCGCGCTCCACCGCCCTGCGGATCAGCGGCAGCGTGGTGGCGTCGCGGGCGGGGTCGTAGGGACCATTGGCTTCACTGGCGTCACCGCCGTAGAGCGAGGGATGAACGTTGGACTTCGAACCGGTGACCATGACGCCGTCGACGGCGGAAAGCAGTTCATCGAAGTCGAGCCGGTCGCCGAAGGACGGTACCAGCAGCGGGAACACGCCTGCCCCTGAAAGCGCCGCTTCAAGATATTGCTGCGGCGCGGCATGCCAGGTGTAATTGTCGAACTGGCGGACGTCGGTCGATATGGCGACGAGCGGCTGGTGCATTTGGTCCGGATCCCATCGGGTGCAACGAATTATCTGCCTGCAAAATAGGCGATCCGAAGGCGCATTTCCATGGCAAGTTTCGGCGTGTCGCGTAGACCAGTTAATCGACGTTAGACTATAGTTGCAAGATCTGGCCCAACGCCGTGAATTTCTCCGAAATGCGCCACTCAAACCGGGCTGCCGCGCTGGACTCGACTCCTTGCCTGTGTATTGTCGGCTCGAAGCCGATGCGGGCGCCGAAGCGTCCCGAACGTCGGTCAGTTGATCCAAACGGGAGGAACTTCATGGATCGTCGTTCGTTCATCCGCAAGGCCGGCACCACCGGTTTCGGCGCTGCGGCCGCTGCCGCGACACTTGCTGCGCCGGCCATCGCCCAGTCCAATCCGAAAGTAACCTGGCGGCTGGCGTCGTCCTTCCCGAAGTCGCTCGATACGATCTACGGCGGTGCCGAAGTGTTTTCCAAGATGCTTTCGGAGGCGACCGACGGCAACTTCCAGGTCCAGGTCTTCGCCTCCGGCGAACTCGTTCCCGGCCTGCAGGCCGCCGATGCCACCACAGCCGGCACGGTCGAGGCCTGCCATACTGTGGCATACTATTACTGGGGCAAGGACCCGACCTGGGCGCTGGGAGCGGCGGTTCCGTTTTCGCTCAACGCGCGCGGCATCAACGCCTGGCACTATCATGGCGGGGGCATCGATCTGTTCAACGAGTTCCTGGCGACGCAGGGTCTGTTCGGGCTGCCGGGCGGCAATACCGGCGTGCAGATGGGCGGCTGGTTTCGCAAGGAGATCAAAACGGTTGCCGACCTTTCCGGCCTCAAGATGCGCATCGGCGGTTTTGCCGGCAAAGTGGTGCAAAGGCTCGGCGTGGTTCCGCAGCAGATCGCCGGTGGCGACATTTATCCGGCGCTGGAAAAGGGCACGATCGATGCCGCCGAATGGGTTGGCCCTTATGATGACGAGAAGCTCGGCTTCTACAAGGTTGCGCCCTATTACTACTATCCCGGCTGGTGGGAAGGTGGACCGACCGTCCATCTGATGTTCAACAAGGCGAAATACGACGAACTTTCGCCGGCTTACAAGTCGCTGGTGCACACTGCCGCCCAAGCGGCCGATGCCAACATGCTGCAGAAATACGACTACCTCAACCCGGCGGCGGTGAAGCGGCTGGTTGCCGGCGGCGCCAAGTTGAGTCCGTTCAGCCAGGAGATCATGGCCGCCTGCTTCGAAAAGGCCAACGAGGTCTATGCCGAGATGGAAGCCTCGAACGCGCCGTTCAAGAAGATCTGGGACTCGATCAAGGCGTTCCGCAAGGAGCATTATCTCTGGGCGCAGGTGGCCGAGTACAACTACGACACCTTCATGATGGTCCAGCAGCGCAACAGCAAGCTCTGAACCTTGCTGCTCTGCGGCGCCGGCGTTCCTTCGGGACGCTGGCGCCGCAGCGCATTCCGTTTGCGATCAGCCGGGCACCACCAGAACCTTGACCTCGCCTGGCGCAGGCGGATTGGCGATCACTGCAGCTGACTCTTCAAGCGTGACCTGCCGCGATATCAGCCGGTCTACCTCCATTGCCCCCGAGGCGATAAGATCGGCGGCCCGGCGATGGGTAAAGGGATTGAGGAAGGAGCCCAGGACCTTCAACTCGCGGAACAGCAGGTCGAACGGTTCGAACGCCGCTTTCATGCCTTGCGGCATAACGCCGACGACGACAATTTTGCCGCCCGCTTTGGCCAGCCGCATCGCCTGCTCAACAGTGTCTTTCACGCCGGCGCATTCGAACACCACGTCGACGCCGCCCGGCATCAAACCCGACCGGCCGACGATCGCATCGGTGACATCGAAGGCGCTGGGATCGAGCGTCGCCGTTGCGCCAAGTTGCTCAGCAAGAGCCCGCGAGGCCTGACGCGTCGACAGGATGATGGTCGTCGCACCGGCGAGCTTTGCCAGCTGAACGGTGAGCAGGCCGATCACGCCGCCGCCGAGCACCGCGACCGACGAGCCTGGTTTGATCGCGGCAAGGTCCACGCCATGCAGGCAGCAACCGAGCGGCTCGCAGAAAGCACCATGCGTAGGCTTCAGATCGCCTGGCAAGGCGAAGGCCTGTTTCTGCGGCAAGGGAAGATATTCGGCAAAGCCGCCGTCGCGATGGATGCCGATGGCACGCAGATTGCTGCAGAGATTGACTCGGCCCGCCTGACAATGCGCACAGCGCCCGCAGGCAATATTGGGATCGCCGGTGACGCGGTCGCCGACCGAAAAGCCGGATACCTCAGGTCCGATCGCCTCGACGATGCCGGAGAATTCATGCCCGAGCGTCACCGGCGGCGTGCACGGGAATTCACCGTGGAAAAGATGCCTGTCGGTGCCGCAGACGCCGCACGCCTCGATCCGCACCAGCAGATCGCTCGGCCCGGCGGTCGGTTTCTCGACCTCGCACACGGCGAGGCTGCCCACTCGCTCCAACCGAACCGCCTTCATGGCTGCCGGGCCTTCCTCAGTTGAAACTCGCCTCAGTTGAAACTCGGGGGTTGCGACAGATCGATTGCCGGTGCCGCCGGCTTCGCGGGCGGCTTTTCGTCGAAGCTCGGCGGCTGCGACAAATCCGGTGTGGAAGGTGAGGCAGGGGCAGTGCCGCCATTGGCCGGCGGCGTGCCGAGCGGCGACAAGCCGATGCCAGGCGTTTCCGGCACCTGGTAGTTGATGGTGCCCGGATCGACGACGGTGCCTTTGTAGTGCATCACCATCTGCGGGAAGGCGATAGTCAGGCCGATCATGATCACCTGGATACAGACGAAGGGCACTGCGCCCCAATAGATCTGCCCGGTGGTGACCGGCGCTATCTGCTTGCCGGTGAGCCGGTCGAGATAGGGCACGCGCGCGGCGACCGAGCGCAGATAAAACAGCGCGAAGCCGAAGGGCGGATGCATGAAGGAGGTCTGCATGTTGACGCCTAAAAGCACGCCGAACCAGATCAGGTCGATGCCGAGCTTGTCGGCCGCCGGTGCCAAAAGCGGCACGATGATGAAGGCAAGCTCGAAAAAGTCGAGGAAGAAGGCGAGCACGAAGACGAGGATGTTGACGCCAATCAGGAAACCGACTTCACCGCCCGGCAGCGAGGTCAACAGATGCTCGACCCAGATGTGGCCATTGACCCCGTAAAAGGTCAGCGAGAACACCCGCGCGCCGATCAGGATGAACAGAACGAAGGACGACAGCCTGGTCGTCGAGGCCAGCGCCTGCTTGACCACGTCGAGCGACAGCCGCCCCTTCATCGCAGCCATTGCCAGCGCGCCGACGGCGCCCATGGCGCCGCCTTCCGTCGGCGTGGCGATGCCGAGGAAGATGGTGCCCAGCACCAGGAAGATCAGTGCCAGCGGCGGGATCAGGACGATGATCACCTGCTGCGCCAGCCTCGACATCAGGTTGATCTTCAGGCGCTGGTCGACGATCGCCACGACATAGATGAAGATGACGCCAATAGTGGCGCCGAGGATATCGGCGTTGCCGCCATGGTTCGGCGCAAGGTAGCGATACGCCGCATAGGAAACCACCACCGCCGCCAGCACCGCCGCCAGCAGCGACAGCACGCCGTGGCCGAGCGTGCGGGCCTCCAGCGGCAGGGCCGGCATCGACTTCGGCCGGAAGATCGACATGAGCAGGATGTAGAGCATGTAGATGCCGGTCAAAATGAGCCCGGGGATCAGCGCCCCCTTGTACATATCGCCGACCGAGCGGCCGAGCTGGTCGGCCAGCACGATCAGCACCAGCGACGGCGGGATGATCTGGGCGAGCGTCCCGGACGCGGCAATGACGCCGGATGCCAGCCGCCGGTCGTAGCCGTAGCGCAGCATGATCGGCAGCGAAATCAGACCCATGGCAATGACGGAGGCCGCCACCACGCCGGTCGTCGCGGCAAGCAGCGCGCCGACGAAAATCACGGCATAGGCAAGGCCACCACGAACCGGTCCGAACAGCTGGCCGATGGTGTCGAGCAGGTCTTCGGCCATGCCGGATCGTTCGAGCACGATGCCCATGAAGGTGAAGAACGGGATCGCCAGCAGCGTATCGTTCGACATCACCCGGCTGCCATAGAAATTATCCGGCAACGCGTGCAGCAACGGCCAGGCGAGATTGATGGAGCCGCCCGAATAGGGCGACAGCAGCACGCCGATGAAGAAGAACATCAGGCCGTTGGCAGCGAGCGAGAAGGCGACGGGGTAGCCGATCAGCAGGAAGACGACCAGCGAGGCGAACATGATCGGCGCCATGTTCTGGGCGATGAACTCGATCACGAGCGCACCTCTTCGACGAGCGCCTTGGCTTCTAGCTCGGCCTGCTCATGCACCGATATGAACGGAGTGGGATCGTCCATCTGACCGCGCATGATGGCGATCTTCTTGATGATCTCGGAAATGCCCTGCAGCGCGAGCAGAAAAAAGCCGACCAGCAGAATCGCCTTCGCCGGCCAGATGATCAGCCCGCCGGAATTGTTCGACATCTCGCCGCTGCGATACGACAGCGACACATAGGGAACGAAATAGACGACCATCAACGTCACGAACGGCATCAGGAAGAAGACGTGACCGAAAAGGTCGATCCAGTGCTGCACGCGGCGCGAGAACATCCCGTAGACGATATCGATGCGGATATGGTCGTTCTGTTTCAGAGTGTAGGCGGCGGCCAGCATGAAGGCGGCGCCGAACAGATACCATTGCAATTCCAGCCAGGCGTTCGAGGACATGTCGAACACCTTGCGGATCACGGCGTTGGCGGCGCTTACCAGGATCGCCAGCAGGATCAGCCACGAAACCCATTTGCCGATGAATTCGTTCAAACGGTCAATGGCTCTGGAAAGAGCGAGAAGCCCTGCCATGCATTCCTCCCTTGTGTCGGAGCGCGCCGGTTCCCTGTCCGTCGCGTCGCTGTGGACCAACGGTATGCAGTGCGTGGTTCGGCGGGTCAACATCGGACAGCCCGCATAAACACAGTTGTGAGGTGGCCGCCGGCAAAATGCTGCCGCGTCCTTTGCATGTCCAACCAAAGTCGGATGCGGCTCAGGCGATCTTCTGTTGGTCGCGGCCGGAGCCGATCAGCACAAGCATAGCGACGAGGAACAGGTACATCCAGCCGTCCCGCCATTCGAGCGGGAAATAGCCGGACCATAGCGATTCGGCCATGCCGAAAGCGGCGGCGCCCAGTGCCGCCCGCAAAGGCGAGAGATAGCCGCCCACTGCGGTCACGAACAGGATTTTCAACCCGTAGACCAACCCTGTGCCGAAGCCGATGTTGCCGTAGTAGAAGGCGGCGAGCACGCCAGCCATTGCCGCGCAGAGGCCGCCGAAAAGCACTGCACGCCGAAACACCGCGCGGACATCGACGCCGCACATCGCAGCGGCCTTTGGATCGTCGGATACGGCACGCCAGCTTCGGCCGAAGCTGGAATGTGTGAACCCCCACGCAGCCAGCGAAATAGCCGCCAGCACGGCGGCGCAATCGAGCAACTGAATCAGTGTCAACGTCGCCTTGAAGCTGGCATTCTGCGCGAAGACGATGGTCTGGGCCAGCATTGGCGGCAACCATAGGTCATGGGTATCGGCGGCGATGCGGCTGGCTTCCGACAAGACCAGCAATATGCCGAGCGTCGTCACCACGATGGCGTTGGGCGAGCGGGCGGCCAGCGGTTCGAAGATGCTTCGCGACAGGACATGGCTGAGCAGCGCCGCATAAAGGAATGCCGCCACTACGCCGAGCGCGACCGATGCAAACAGCGTCAGCCACAGCGCCTGATAGCCGAACGCCGCGGTGAGGATCATCGTATGCCCGCAAAAGGCGAACAGCGCGCCATAGGCAAGATTGGTGCGGTGCAGGATGCCGTTGGTCAGCACGTAGCCGAAGGCAAGCAATGCGTAGAGCGCGCCCGAATGCAGCCCGTTCAGAACCTGCTGGAAGAAATAGAGCATGCAAGACCCTCGATGCATGCCCCACAATCGGGGCGGGGCTTGAGACGACGACATTCTCGATACGGCGATCGCCTCACTGACGAGCGTTGCACCCGGAATCTAACTTGTCAAACGCGATTTATCGGTTAGATTCGCGATATGACAGTATCCTGGACTCCGCACCGCTTCACCGGTGGCATGCTGGCGCTCGACACGGCGAACACCGTCGTTTTGCGGAACGATCCGGAGGAAACTTTCGACCGTTTCGACGATCCGGCCGAGATCGCCCGCTTTGCCGAAGCCGCGAGTGGCTTTCGCGCCACCGAGCTCGGCGGCAGGCGGCTCGTAGCGCCGGCGCCTGAAAAGATCGCACCGGTGGTGCTGTCGATTCGCGAGACGACCGATCGGCTGTTTCGCGGCGCGGTATCGAAAGGTGCGATCGACACTGCCGACATGCCTGAATTCCTGGAAGCCTGCGCCGATGGCCTCGCCCATGGCCACACCGAAATAGGCGCGCCCGGAAAACCGTTCGGCGATCCGGCAACGCCGATCGCCTTCGAGGTGGCGCTTGCGGTCTCGGCGCTGTCGCTGCTGCGCAACGACACCATCGCCAGGCTGAGGATATGTCCGAACTGCAGCTGGCTGTTTGTCGACAAAAGCCGCAATTCCAGCCGCCTCTGGTGCGACATGGCGGTGTGCGGCAACCGCCAGAAGGCAAACCGATACTATCGCCGCCGGACCGCGGCCAGGGAGGTCACCAATGCCTAAGAAATATTTGCGCGCGATGATCGTCGTCGCGGCGTTGTTCGCGGCGACCGCGCTCGGCGCCTGCCGTGATTCCGGCAAGGACCAGCTGTTCGCCATTTCCGGGAAGCTGTTCGAATTCAACTACCGGCTGGGTATCGCCACCTACGTCATCACCCTCAATCCGCTGCGGCCGGTGGGTGAGGGGCAGGTCGCCGTGGTCTCCTTCCAGAACCCGGCCGGTGGTGATCCGATCATCGTCACCCAGAAAATATGGCCGAAGCTGCCGCATGTGACGCTCACCAGCCCGCCGCTCACCTGCGTTGTCAAGGACAAGCCCTATGCGGTGTCGATCCGAATCGAGGATTCCAGCGGCCAGTTGCTGCAGAGTTTCGAGACCACTCTGACGTCCTCGCTCGACCAGTCGGTCCTGCCCGACCGGCCCCTGGTGGTCGGGCCAGTCTACGAGCTCAACAAGGACTTGGCCGGCCATGTCGACGGCAAGCTGCCCGGTGAACCGAAGCCCAGTTGCCCAAAGGCTGCATGATGCATCACCAGCGGCACCGACCGCCGCCGGAGTTTTCGTGCTAGGCCATCCTCCCCGGCAGGCGTTTCGTGGCGCCACACCGCCGCGCACCGATCGTTTGTTGCGGACCGCCTGGCACCTTCGATTTTGTTTGACCTCCCCGGCAAGGGAAGAAAGACTGTAGGCACTCGACTCCGACGTTGGCCGTGCACCTCCTGGCACGGTCTCCGCACAGGAAACGCCTGATGACGCTGCACAACGTCGCGCTCGACGACAAGTTCGACCTGGCAAAGGAGCGCATCTTCCTGTCGGGCGCCCAGGCAGTCATCCGCATGCTTCTGATGCAGCGCGAGCGCGACCGCCGGGCTGGCCTGAACACCGCCGGTTTCGTCTCCGGCTATCGTGGCTCGCCGCTCGGCGGCCTCGACATGCAGCTGTGGAAGGCCAGAAACCAGCTCGCGCAGTCGGACATCGTCTTCCAGCCCGGTCTCAACGAGGAGCTCGCCGCCACCGCGTGCTGGGGCTCGCAGCAGGCGGAATTGCTGGGCGAGGGTACCCATGACGGCGTTTTTTCGGTCTGGTACGGCAAGGGTCCGGGCGTCGACCGCTCCGGCGACGTGTTCCGCCACGCCAATCTCGCCGGGTCGTCGAAACATGGCGGCGTGTTAGCCCTGATGGGTGACGACCACATGGCCGAATCCTCGACCAACGCGCATGCCACCGAGTTCCTGTTCGTCGACACCATGGTGCCGATCCTCAATCCGGCCGGCGTCCAGGAGATCATCGACTACGGCCTCTACGGCTTTGCCATGTCGCGTTTTGCCGGCACCTGGGCGGCGATCAAATGCGTCAAGGACAACATCGAATCGACGGCCTCGGTCGATGCCGCGCTCGACCGGCTAGATATCGTCGTCCCGGACTTCGACATGCCGCCCGGCGGCCTCAACATCCGTAACGAGATCGACATGCTCGGCCAGGAGGAGCGGTTGCATGAATACAAGCGCGCCGCAGCTTCCGCCTTCATCCACGCCAATGGGCTGAACCGGATCGTCTATTCGGGCGGCAGCAGCGCCAGGCTTGGCATCGTCACCATCGGCAAGAGTTATCTCGACGTTCGCCAGGCGCTGGAGGATATCGGCATCGACGAAGCGGCCGCCAATCGTATCGGCATCAGGCTGTTCAAGGTCGGCTGCCCGTGGCCGCTCGACCTGCAGCACATCGCCGACTTTGCTCGCGGCCTCGATACCATCGTCGTCGTCGAGGAGAAACGCTCGCTGATCGAGGTGCAACTGCGCGAGAACCTTTACGGCACCGCGACGCAGCCGGTCATCGTCGGCAAGAAGGACGAGCGCGGCGACTGGCTGTTCCCGGCCAAGGGCGCGCTCGACCCCAACGACATTGCCATCGCGCTCGGCGAGAGGATTTTGCGAACGATCGGCCCGTCGGAGGAAATCGCCGCGCGGGTGGCGAAGTTGCGACAGTTCCAGGCGATGCTGGCCGACACGTCAGACATCGCCTCGCGCACGCCGTTCTTCTGCTCCGGCTGCCCACACAATTCCTCGACCAAGGTGCCGGACGGCTCGCTCGCCGCCGCCGGAATCGGCTGTCATTTCATGGCGTTATGGATGGACCGCAATACCGTAGGCTTCACCGCCATGGGCGGCGAGGGCGCGCAGTGGGTCGGCCAGGCGCCGTTCTCGAAGCGCGAGCACATCTTCCAGAACCTGGGCGATGGCACCTACAACCATTCGGGCGTGCTGGCGATCCGCTTCGCGCTGTCGACCGACGCCAACATCACCTACAAGATCCTCTACAATGACGCCGTCGCGATGACCGGCGGGCAGCCGCACGAAGGCGGCCTGACGGTGGACATGATCGCCAGGCAGGTGCGCGCCGAGGGCGTCCAGCGCATCGCCATCGTCACCGACGAGCCGGACAAATATACCGGCAAGGTGGAATTTCCCGCCGGCGCCACTATCCATCACCGCGACGACCTCGATCTCATCCAGCGCGAGTTGCGCTCGGTCAAAGGCGTCTCGGTGCTGCTCTACGACCAGACTTGCGCTGCCGAGAAGCGCCGTCGGCGCAAGCGCGGCACCTTCCCCGATCCCGACAAGCGTATCTTCATCAACGAGCTGGTCTGCGAAGGCTGCGGCGATTGCGGCGTGCAGTCGAATTGCGTCTCGATCCAGCCGGTCGAGACGGAATTCGGCCGCAAGCGCAAGATCGACCAGTCGAGCTGCAACAAGGACTTCTCTTGCGTCAACGGTTTCTGCCCCTCCTTCGTCACCGTCCACGGCGCCAAAATCAGGAAAGCCGAAGGCATAGCCGGCGCGGCCAACCCGCTCGCGGGGGTGCCGGCGCCGGCGCAATTTACGCTCGGTGAACAAGGCTGGGCGGCGATCATCGACGGTGTCGGCGGCACCGGCGTCGTCACCATAGGCGCGGTGCTAGGCATGGCCGCACACCTGGAAGGCAAGGGCTGCGGCATGATCGACATGGCCGGCCTCGCCCAGAAGGGCGGCTCCGTGTTCACCCATGTCCGCATCGCCCGCACGCCGGACGACATCCACGCCATTCGGGTATCGGCCGGCAAGGCCGACCTCGTGCTTGGCTGCGATCTCGTCGTTTCGGGTGCCAAGAAGGTGCTGGCCGCGGTGCGCGAAGGCCATACCATCTTCCTCGCCAACACCGCCGAGATCATGCCGGGCGAGTTCGCCCGTTCGGCCGATTTCTCGCTGCCCGTCGAGCGGCTGAAGAAAGCGATAAGAACGGCCGCGGGCGACGACAAGGCGCATTTCTTCGACGCCACCCGCACCGCCACCGCGCTGTTCGGCAGCTCGCTTGGCGCCAACATGTTCATGCTCGGCTTCGCCTTCCAGCATGGCGGCCTGCCGCTGTCGGCGGAGGCGGTCGAGAAGGCGATCGAACTCAACGGCGAGGCGGTGGCGATGAATGTCGCGGCATTTCGCTGGGGCCGCCGCGCCGCCCACCAGCCGGATTTCGTGCGTGGCCTTCTCGCCCAGCCGGGCAAGGCCACGCAGCCTGCCGCCATTGCCGAGACGCTGGACGACATCATTGCTCGCCGCGTCACCTTCCTTACCGCCTATCAGAACGCCGCCTATGGCAAGCGCTATGCCGACAGACTGGCGGCGCTGCGCAAGGCCGAAACCAATGCTGTGCCCGGGTCGACCGCGGTGACCGAGGCTGCCGCAAAGAACCTGTTCAAGCTGATGGCGATCAAGGACGAATACGAGGTGGCGCGGCTTTATACGGACGGCTCCTTTGCCGCAGAGCTCGCAAAGCAGTTCCAGAGCTACGGCAAGCTTGAATTCCATCTCGCACCGCCGATCATGGGCAGGCGCGGCAGTGACGGGAAGCCGAAGAAATCGAGCTTTGGCCCGAGGATGATGAACGGGTTCCGCCTGCTGGCGGCGATGAGGGGGCTGCGCGGCACCGCTTTCGACCTGTTCGGCTACAGCGCCGAGAGGCGTATGGAGCGGCAGCTTCTTGCCCTCTATGAAGCCGACCTGGACCTTGTCGCCGGCGCGCTGGCGCCGGGCAAGATCGAGGCCGCTGCCGCGCTTGTTTCGGTACCGGCGCTCATCCGCGGCTTTGGCCATGTCAAGCAGGCCAGTGCCGAAAAAGCCGCCGGCGAACGCCAGCGCCTGCTCGACCGCCTCTCGACGGCGCCGCTGCGGCCGCAACTTCAAGCCGCCGAATGATTCCGCACGTGATACCCCTTGTTTACCTGAACTGTAGTTTCCCTGCTTCCGCAGCGTCACCAATGGATGCCGGCAGGGTTCGAAACGCCGCTCTAAACCTTTCTTAAGGCCAATGTGACACTGCTGGGTTCCCCAGGGTTGGGATCCAGGCGTGAATCTGAGACGAAAAAACGAGATTCCGGTCGACGTTTACATTCCGTTCGTGGAAACGCTGTTTCGCGACGGGTTCACGCTGTCGATCGGCCTTGTTGCGCAGACACTCCTCGTCATTCTGGTCTATTGGAAGACCATGGACTTGGCGTATCTTCTAGTTGCTGCTGGGCTCATCATTGTCGGTACTCTGCGCCTTCGCAACATCCGGAAATACGGGCGACTTCCCTCCCCGACGACGTGGGAAGAAGCCCATGATCGCGAAAATGATTACATAATTTTCGGTTCGATGCATGGTTTCATGCTTGGCGCGTTCTGTTTCGTTAGCATCTATCTGGCAAATGACAGCCACGACAACTATGCCGAAATAGCCTCTGTCTGCGTCACTCTTGCATCGGTCACGTCGATTGCCGGCCGCAATTATGGGTCGCCGCGCATGGTCATGATTTTTATCATTACCACCACATGGCCCATATCGCTTGGCTTTATCCTGCGCGGCGATATCTACCACATTATCCTCGGTCTGATGTCGGCCCCTTTTCTGTTTGCGATCAAGCGGTTCGCCGACATCGTCCGCGAAGTCCTGTTTACCGCCCTGTCGGAGGAAAAGAAGGCGAACCGCATCGCGCAGCGTTTCAACCGCGCGCTCAACACCATGTCGCATGGCCTTGTCATGCTTGGTCCCGACGGCCGGGTGGCGGTGGCCAATGCCGAAGCCGCGCACCTGATGTCGCTCAAATCGGCCGATGCGCTGCTAGGCCGCTCGATTCACGGTCTGCTGATGCGCGGCGCTGCAGGTGGCATGCTGGCGCCGAAAGATTGCCGTTACATCGAAGCCCAGCTGACGCGTGCGTTGCGCGAGGGCCGCGACCGCAAGGTCCTGGTCTCGCTCACCAACGGCCAGCACTATGAATTTTCGGCGCGCGAAGGCAGCCAGGAACTGGGCGTCGTCACTTTCGAGGATGTGACCGCCCGGGTCGAGGCGGAAGACAAGATCCGCTTCATGGCGCGCTACGACAGTCTCACCGGCCTGCCCAACCGCGCCTACTTCCACGAGTTGGTGGTGGAAGCCATGGCCTCAGGGGATCCCGCGCGTCTCTGCGGGCTGGTGGTGCTCGACCTCGACGATTTTAAGAGCGTCAATGACACGCTCGGCCATCCGGTCGGCGACGGATTGATCTACGCGGTTGCCGAGCGGCTGGCCGCGGTCGCTGGGCCAGGCATCACCGTCAGCCGCTTCGGCGGCGACGAGTTCATGATCTTCTTCGAGCGCATCGAGGATGAAAGCCATCTGATCGGCCAGGTTGATGAGATCTTTGTCAATCTACAGGGCGAGGTCGATGTCGCCGGTCACGGATTACGCATCCAGGCCAGCGGCGGCGCGGTGCTGTCGCGGGTCAAGGATACCGACGTCGACGCCATGATCGTCAAAGCCGACCTTGCACTCTACAAGGCCAAGGAGCTTGGCAAGAACGGTTGGCGGCTGTTCGAGGCCTCCATGGATGCTGCCTTCCGCAGCCGTCAGCTGATGAAGGCGGACCTGCGCAGCGCCGTGGAAAACAACGAATTGCGGGTGGTCTATCAGCCGATCGTGGCGATGAGCACGATGCGTATCGCCAGTTGCGAAGCGCTGTGCCGCTGGGATCATCCCGATCTCGGGCCGATTTCCCCCGGTATCTTTATTCCGCTGGCGGAGGAAATGGGGATTATTTCCGACATCAGCACCTTCGTCCTGCATGCGGCCTGCACGGAATGCGCGAAATGGCCGGCCCAGACCAGCGTGTCGGTCAATCTCTCGGCCAAGGATTTCCGCAACCGTGATGTCATCCAGAAGGTTCGCGACGCGCTAGCTGAATCCGGTCTTTCCGCCGGACGTCTGGAGATCGAGGTCACCGAGACGGCGCTGCTCGACGACAAGTCGCTGACACGCCAATATATCGAGGAGTTGAAGCGGCTCGGCGTGCGCATTGCGCTCGACGATTTCGGTACCGGCTATTCGAGCCTGAGCTATCTCCACAAGCTGCCGCTCGACAAGATCAAGATCGATCGCTCGTTCCTGATCGACGTCACCCAGAACAGCCGGTCGCTCGAATTGCTGAAGGGCATCGTCAACCTGTCGCGACCGCTGGGACTTTCAGTCACTGTCGAAGGTGTCGAGACCTTCGAACAGCTCAAGATCCTGGCATTGCAGGTCAAGCCGGACCTGGTCCAGGGCTTTCTGTTCGGATCTGCGCTCAGCGCGTCCGGCATCGAGACCATGTCGAGCACCGTCTGGCCTTTCGCCAAGGACATCCAGACGGCAAGGAAGGCGCCGCGGCGCTGACTTCGCGCTGAAAACCGCGTATTTTAGTATAATTTTATTAATGATTAACCTTAACGGGCGGTAAACGACCTCCTACTTATTTTCATCTTTACATCTCATGACCCGTCCGTAGTGTCGGCTGGTGGCGGCAATCGCGGGGAATAGAGTTCATGTGTGCCCAGTTGAGTTCGCTCGGCCATGCGGCGGGCGCTGGTGGGAAAGATGCGTCCGAGACCATGTCCAGCTTCGCGCAACATGTCTATGCGCTGCTTGACCGGACGGAGTACCGACGCTGTGAAAGCGGCGAGGACTTCGAAAGCATTTACAGGCTGCGCTACAATTCCTATCGGATGAACGATCTGGTGCCCGAGAATGCGTCCCGTCAGGTCCATGACGAGTTTGACGAACTGGCCAATTGCCATACGTTTGGAATCTACATCGAGGGGCGGCTGGTCAGCACGATGCGCCTGCATGACGTGTCTGCTGATAACGCCACATCACCAGCGCTCAGCGTATACAAGGACTTGTTGATGCCGCGTCTGGCGGCCGGCGAAGTCTTTATCGACCCGAGCCGTTTTGCCGTGGACGCCGAATGGTCACGGCTTTACCCTCAGATCCCGTATGTGACGCTGCGCCTTGCCGGCATGGCGTGCTTCCATTTCGGCGCGCCTTATTGCATATCCATGATCCGTGAGGACCATGCGGCTTTCTACAAGCGCATCTATCGGGCGCGACCGATCGGTGATGCGCGGCCCTATGCCGGCGTGATCAACTGTTTTGCGCTGCTTTATCAGGCCGATGTCCTGGCGATCAAGAATGAAACCTACGCTCGCTTTCCGTTCTTCCGTTCGACGCCGATGGAGCAGCGCATGTTGTTCGATAAGCCCGGCGCCGGCGAACTCGCGCCGCTGACCATCCTGCCCACCGCCAAGTATTTTCGCGAAGCCGCCTGAACGAGCCCATGGAGCCTTCCGGTGGCTTCGGCGTTCTGTGCAAGGGTGCTGGTGGTACGCCGGCATGTCCGACATCCATCACACACCGCTTCGACAGCCATCCGATCAAAGGAACCGATATGACCATTTCCACGCTCGCCCTCACCCCGCTTATCTCGCTGATTGCAGGCGTGCTGATCCTGGTGATGCCGCGGCTGCTCAATTATATCGTCGCCCTTTATCTGATCGTTGTCGGCCTGCTCGGGCTGTTCCCGCATCTCGCCGGCTAACGACATCGGCAATAGCGGACCTGCCATCCATTGTGATTGGTATCGCCGCGCTCCGCCCCGCCTGGTTTGAGGGCTCGGGTCAGTCATAAGACGCTGCGCATGTTGCGCCACATCATCGGCGCAGAGATTTCAAGTTTTGCTTGAGATTGTTGGCTGCGGCGATGCGGCAATAGCGCCATTGCCCTTAACGCGGCTTTTCGCTATGTGCCTGAAAGATGTCTTCGAAGGGGTATTCCAATGGCTGAACATACGCCGACCGGTCCTGTCGAACTGGGCGCGAAGATGGACTATGCCGAGCACGACCGCACCTATGCCGGCTTTGTGATGCTGGCCAAATACGGGTCGCTATTTTGCGCCGCCGTGCTTCTTGCCATGGCGTTCGGCTTCTTTGTGGGCGGCTTCTTCTCGGCGACTATCCTGTTCGTGCTGATCCTGGCCATCGGCGCTTTTATTCTCCGATAACTCCTCCAACCTTTATCGAAGGCGCCGCCGCGGACGGTCGGTGTCTTGCGGTAACAGGGTTCCGGCCGAAAGGATCGTGCGGTGGGACAGACGGTTTTCATCCCTCGCGAGCTCGACGCAAACGAGCCTCGCGTCGCGGCCTCGCCCGATACGGTGAAGCGGCTGGCAGCGCTGGGTTTCGATGTAATCGTGGAAACCGGCGCCGGCACGGCGTCGCGCATTCCCGACGAGGAGTTTGCCCGGGTCGGCGCCGCGATCGGCAAGGCCGGCGATGCTGCCAAGGCCGACGTGGTGCTGAAAGTGCGCCGCCCCATGGACGCCGAGCTGAAGGGCTACAAGCCCGGCGCCGCTGTCATCGCGATCATGGATCCCTACGGCAACGATGCTGCCGTCGCAGCCCTTGCCAGGGCCGGTGTTACTGCCTTCTCCATGGAGTTCATGCCGCGCATCACCCGGGCGCAATCGATGGACGTTCTATCCAGCCAGGCCAACCTCGCCGGCTACCAGGCGGTGATCGATGCGGCTGCCGAATATGACCGGGCGTTGCCGATGATGATGACGGCGGCTGGCACGGTGCCGGCTGCGAAGGCGTTCGTCATGGGCGTCGGCGTCGCCGGTCTGCAGGCCATCGCCACCGCGCGCCGCCTCGGCGCCGTGGTCACCGCCACCGACGTGCGCCCGGCCGCCAAGGAGCAGGTCGCCTCGCTCGGCGCAAAATTCCTGGCCGTCGAGGACGAGGAGTTCAAGGCGGCTGAGACGGCTGGCGGCTACGCCAAGGAAATGTCGAAGGAGTACCAGGCCAAGCAGGCGGCGCTGACCGCCGAGCACATCGCCAAGCAGGACATCGTCATCACCACGGCGCTCATCCCCGGCCGGCCAGCGCCGAAGCTGGTTTCGGCGGCGATGGTCGCCTCGATGAAACCCGGCTCCGTGATCGTCGACCTCGCGGTGGAGCGCGGCGGCAATGTCGAGGGCGCCGTGCCCGGGAAGGTGGTGACCGCCGCCAACGGGGTAAAGATCGTCGGCCATGTCAACGTTCCCGGTCGCGTCGCCGCCTCGGCCTCGCTTCTCTATGCCAGGAACCTCTATGCCTTCCTCGAGACGCTGGTCGACAAGGCGACGAAGACGCTTGCCATCAACCGCGACGACGAGCTGGTCAAGGCAACCATGCTGACCGATGCCGGCAAGGTCGTGCATCCCGCGTTCGTCAGGGCTGAACAGGAGCCACCAAAGGGCCAACATGTCGAACCACCGGCCATTCCGGCGAGGACGATGGTTGCCGAGGCTTCGGCGAAGCCGGCTGCGAAGAGACCAGCCGCTTCGAGGAAGCCCAAGACCACCGGAGGGATCGCGTGATGGATCAGACTCTGCAGAAAGCCCTCGACCAGCTCGACCAGGCGACAGCTGCCGTGCGGCTCGCGGTTCAGAACCTGGCCGCCGCGCCCGGCACCGAAGCGGCGGGTGACGCCGCTCACGCGCTGTCCGGCGGTGCCATCGATCCCTTCGTCTTCCGCTTCGCCATCTTCGTGCTGGCGATCTTCGTCGGCTACTACGTCGTCTGGTCGGTGACGCCGGCGCTGCACACGCCATTGATGGCCGTCACCAACGCCATTTCCTCCGTCATCGTCGTCGGCGCGTTGCTGGCCGTCGGCATCTCGGCCTCGGGCATCGCCACCGGCTTCGGCTTCGTTGCGCTGATGCTGGTATCGGTCAACATCTTCGGCGGCTTCCTCGTCACCCAGCGCATGCTGGCTATGTACAAGAAGAAGGAAAAGTAGGCCGCTATGAACGCCAACTTCGCTTCCTTCCTCTATCTGGTCTCCGGCATCCTGTTCATCCTGGCATTGCGCGGCCTGTCGCATCCGACCACCAGCCGCCAGGGCAACATGTACGGCATGATCGGCATGGGCATTGCCATCGCCACGACGCTGGCTCTGGCCACCCCTTCCGCCGGCCGCTTCGCGCTGATCGTGCTCGGGCTGCTGATCGGCGGCTCGGTCGGTGCGGTCACGGCACGGCGCATCGCCATGACCTCGATGCCGCAGCTGGTCGCCGCCTTTCACTCGCTGGTCGGTCTTGCTGCGGTCATGGTGGCGGCCGCCGCCATCTATGCACCGGAAAGCTTCGGCATCGGCACCGTCGCCGATATTCATGCCCAGGCGCTGATCGAGATGAGCCTCGGCGTTGCCATTGGCGCGATCACCTTCACCGGCTCGGTCATCGCTTTCTTGAAGCTCGACGGCCGCATGTCGGGCAAGCCGATCATGATCGGTGGCCGCCACTTCATCAACGCGGCGCTGGGCATTGCGCTGATCGTGCTGATTGTGCTGCTCGTCACCACCGAGTCCAAGCTGGTGTTCTGGCTGATCGTTGCCGGCTCGCTGGTGCTGGGCGTCCTTCTCATCATCCCGATCGGGGGCGCCGATATGCCGGTGGTGGTGTCGATGCTGAATTCCTATTCCGGCTGGGCCGCCGCCGCACTCGGTTTCACGCTCGGCAATCTGGCGCTGATCATCACCGGCGCTCTGGTCGGTTCATCGGGCGCCATCCTGTCCTACATCATGTGCAAAGGCATGAACCGGAGCTTCATCTCGGTCATCCTCGGCGGCTTCGGCGGGGAGACATCAGCCATTGCCAACGACGGCATCGAGCGCACGGTCAAGCAGGGCTCGGCCGAGGATGCCGCCTATCTGATGATGAATGCGCAAAAGGTCATCATCGTGCCCGGCTACGGCATGGCCGTCGCCCAGGCGCAGCACGCGCTGCGCGAGATGGCCGATAAGCTCAAGGCCAACGGCGTCGACGTCAAATACGCCATCCACCCCGTCGCCGGCCGCATGCCCGGCCACATGAACGTGCTCTTGGCCGAAGCCAACGTGCCTTATGACGAAGTGTTCGAGCTGGAGGACATCAACTCTGAGTTCGCACAGGCCGACGTTGCCTATGTCATCGGCGCCAACGACGTCACCAATCCCTCGGCTCGTGACGACAAGTCGTCGCCGATCTACGGCATGCCGATCCTCGATGTCGACAAGGCGCGCACCTGCCTGTTCGTCAAGCGCTCGCTTGGCTCCGGCTATGCCGGCATCGACAACACGCTGTTCTACAAGGACGGCACCATGATGCTGCTCGGCGACGCCAAGAAGATGACCGAGGAGATCGTCAAGGCTATGGATCACTGAAAAGGCGTCGCTGCCAACTCACTGCCGATCGTCGAATACAGCCCGGCTCCGCGCCGGGCTTTTTCTTGGCTGTTACCGGTTCTGAAGCTACGATGCCGACCGTCGTCTTGCAAACGGCGTCATCGTGGAGGTGCTGGTGCCCGACCCTGGTTCTGCTGCATCGCCGGCCGCCGATCTGACCGCAGCAGAGAAGGCGCCGCGCAAGCGCAGCCAGGCGGTAGTGGTCGTGCACGGCATGGGCGAGCAGCGGCCCATGGACACGTTGAGGGAGTTTGTCCAGGCCGTATGGAGCCACGATCCGGCCCGTGCACCGTTCTATGCCCACGTCGCCGATCCGGCCGACCCGATGGGTGCGAAGATCAACCAGAGCTGGATCACGCCCGACAGCCGGACCAATTCGCACGAACTCCGCCGGATCACCACGCCCTATGATGTCGATGGCCGCCGCACCGATTTCTACGAGCTTTACTGGGCCGACATCACCCAGGGCACGACCCGAAGCCGCCTTGCTGCCTGGGTGACGACCCTGCTCTGGCGCAAGCCCGCCGATATTCCGCGCGATGTGCGCAAACTCTACGTCGTCACGCTTTTGGCCACCATCGTCGTCCTCGGCGCGGCGCTGGCGCTCGCAACGTCGACCTGGCAAGGCTACATCTCCTGGACGACCGGTGTGTTTGTCACGGTTCTGGCGTCGTTCGTCATCTGGTCGGTGGACCAGTTTGGCTTGCCTTATTTCGGCGACGTCGCCGCCTATGTGCGGGCCGAAGCGGCAACGGTCGAGAAACGGGCGCTGGTCCGCGAGCGTGGCCTCAAGCTGCTGAAGCGTCTCATGATGGACGATGCCTATGATCGCATCGTGCTGGTCTCGCACAGCCTCGGGTCGATCATCGCCTATGATCTGTTGCAGATCTTGTGGGCTGATTTCAGGCCTAGAAAGCTGGAAGCCATTCGCGACAAAGCGCGGCTGAAGGCGATCCACGCCGTCGACAAAGCGACGCTGGCCGCCGATGCCTCCGCCTGGCCCGACAGCCTCAATGATCTCCCCGCATTCCGGCGCCACCAATGGGAGCTCTACCGGCAGCTTCGCGTCGGCGACGCCGATCATCCGCTGCCGTGGAAGATCAGCGATTTCGTCACGCTCGGCAGTCCGCTGACCCACAGCGAGTTCCTGGTGACCTACAACCTCGCCGAATTCAGGCGCGGCATCGCCGAGCGCCTGTTTTCGGCATGCCCGCCGATCGCCGACAGGGCGGCGGGCGGGACCATGCTCTACCAGGAAGGGCGCAGCCATTCCGGCAAGCCGCAGCGGGCGGTGCATCATGGCGCGGTGTTTGCCGCAACGCGCTGGACCAATATTTTCGACAGGGGCAATGGCTGGCTGACCGGCGACCCGATCTCAGGGCGGATGACGGAAAACTTCGGTCCCGGCGTGGAAAACATCCAGGTCGAGCTGCGCGGCTCGCTTGGCCGCGTCTTCACGCACAGGCTCTATTGGTCGCTGACGGCGAGCGGCGTCGAAGTCAATGCGCCGGTCGGCGCACGGCCGCGCTCGCACCTTGCCGTGCTGCGCGATGCGGTCGATCTCGGCCGCAAACTGGAAGCTGAGCTGTAGGCGGTGAGCACGACAATGCCGCGGCGGCACTTCAAGGCAAGGGTCCGCTTCGGGCGTAATCTTCCCGAAGCGGACCGAGTTCGCCTAGTCACCGATCAACGATTGGTCAGGAAAATTGCTTCCTCGTCGTCGCGCTGCCTGCCGCCAAGTGCTGCGGCCGCACTGGCAATGAAGGCGCCGATGACCAGCGACAGCGCGCCAATCAGCGAGAAGGTGGCGCCTGCCTTTCTGGCGGTGTCGGCCGCCTGCTGCGCCTTGACCTTGGCCTCCTGCGCTCTGGCGATTACTGCATCGACGCGAGCGGTGGCATCCGCTTCGGACAGGCCTGTGCGGGCGGCCACCAGCCGCGACAGATAGGTCTTGTCGTCGGCCGATATTTCGCCTGCTGCGGCACTCGCGATCAGAATGCGCGATGCCTGCGCCGATGCCGCGGCGTCGCTCTCCGGATTGGCGGCAGCGAGCCTTGCCGGATCGGCCGGGCGAAACAGCGTATCGACGAAATACGACGTGGCGTCGTTAGTCGAGGCGCCACCAGCGTTTGCGGCAGCACCTGCCGAAGCGCCCATTGCCGCGCCCGATGCCACAGTCGAAGCAGCCTGGACACCGCTGCCTATTGCGGCCGAAAGCGCCGTGCCGAGCACGCCGGCGACGAGCAACGTCGCCAGCGCCCAGGCCAGGAAACCGTGAGCGGTATCGCGGAAGAAGACTTCATCGGTGTGGATGCCGACCCATTTGGTGCGCAGGCGTCCGGCGAGGTAGCCGCCCAGCGCCGACGACAACCACTGCACGACGATCAGCCAGACGGCAGTGGAAACTGCGAAAGTGGTGACTGACGCACCCGAGCCGGACCATGGCGACACCATGCTCAGCCCAAGCCCGGAGCCGAGCAGCATCAAGATGAAGGTAAGCGTCGACGCAGCAAAGGCGCCGGCGACGATTGGCCCCCAGCTGACAGCGGGGGAAGCGGATTCCGTCGGTGCGGAAACGTCGGCAGTCGTTAGGGTGGACGGCATCGAAGCCCCCTACCTTGCAAACAGCATGATCAGAATAATGATCGGAATCGGGACTCCGAGAAGCCAGAGCAAAATGCCACGTCCCATGGATGCCTCCTGCGGCGATTGTGATCAACTACAATGCCTTGAAAGCCTTTCCGTTCCGGCGGTCCTGCTGATCTCTGTTGCTTGCAACAGTCGGCATCGGTGCGCCAAGGCGCACCAATGCACTTCATGCCTGCTGGCTGGGTATCTGAGATCGTGGCTCAGATGTCCAGATTGGCGACCGACAGCGCGTTTTCCTGGATGAATTCGCGCCTGGGCTCGACCTCGTCGCCCATCAGCCGCGAAAACAAGCTGTCCGCATCCGTTGCGTCATTGACCTTGACCTGCAAGAGCGAGCGCACATTCGGGTCAAGCGTCGTTTCCCAGAGCTGCTCGGCGTTCATTTCGCCAAGGCCCTTGTAGCGCTGCATGGTGAGGCCCTTGCGGCCGGTGGCAAACACGGCATTGAGCAGTGCCAGCGGCCCCGAAATGGTTTCCGAGACATCCTTGCGGCGCAGCACCGGCGGCTCGCCATAGATTTCCGCCAGACGCGGCGCATAGCGGTCGAGCTGGCGTGCGTCGGCGGAATTGATCAGCGCCAGGTCGAGATGTGCGAACTCCTTGACGCTGCGCACCGTTCGCTCGAAGACATAGCCGCCAATGCCCTCGTTCGAGGTCGACATGCGGCCGATCCAGCCGCGCTCGGTGTCCTCGGCGATAATGTCGAGACGGCGGGCAACACGCTCGGCCGTCTCATTGGCGCGGCCGAGGTCGGTGAAGATCTCCGGGTTGAGCGCGCCGGCAATCGCTGCCTGCTCGACCACGCCTCTGTTATAGCGGGTGTGCAATCCGTTGATGAGCTGGCGGACAGCCAAGGCGTCGTCGATGGCACTGCGCAGGTCCTGCCCGGCCCGCACCTCGCCCGTGCTGAGCGCAAGCGACGCTTCTTCCAGCCCGGAGCCGATCAGGAATTCCTCGAAGGCGGCTTCGTCCTTGATGTATTGCGAGCTCTTCCCGCGCGTCACCTTATAGAGCGGCGGCTGCGCGATGTAGAGATGACCGCGTTCGATCAGTTCCGGCATCTGGCGAAAGAAGAAGGTCAGCAGCAAGGTGCGGATGTGGGCGCCGTCGACATCGGCGTCGGTCATCAGGATGATCTTGTGGTATCGCAGCTTGTCGGCATTGAACTCGTCCTTGCCGATCGAGGTGCCGAGCGCAGTGATCAGCGTGCCGATCATGTCGGAGCCGAGCATACGGTCGAAGCGGGCGCGCTCGACATTGAGGATCTTGCCGCGCAGCGGAAGAATAGCCTGGTTCTGGCGCGAACGGCCGCCCTTGGCCGAGCCGCCGGCGCTGTCGCCCTCGACGATGAAGATCTCCGATTTTGCCGGATCGCGCTCCTGGCAATCGGCCAGCTTGCCGGGCAGCGAGGTGACGCCGAGCGAACTCTTGCGGGTAATGTCGCGTGCCTTGCGCGCGGCTTCACGCGCGGCCGCGGCCTGGATGACCTTCTCGATGACCGCCTTGCCCTCGGTCGGGTGCTCTTCGAGCCAGGTGCCGAGCGCTTCGTTGACCAGTCCTTCGACCACCGGACGGACCTCGGACGACACCAGCTTGTCCTTGGTCTGCGAGGAGAATTTCGGGTCGGGAACCTTGACCGACAGCACCGCCGTCAGCCCTTCACGGCAATCGTCGCCGATCAGCGCCACCTTTTCCTTCTTGGTCAGGCCCGAAGAGTCGCCATAGCCGGTTATCTGGCGTGTCAGCGCACCGCGAAAGCCTGCCAGATGCGTGCCGCCGTCGCGTTGCGGGATGTTATTGGTGAAGGCCAGCACGTTCTCGTGGTAGCTGTCGTTCCACCACATAGCGACTTCGACCGTGATGCCGTCGCGCTCGGCGCGGATCGATATCGGCTTGTCGAGCAACGGCTTTTTCGTCCGGTCGAGATATCGGACGAACTCTTCGAGGCCGCCATCGTAGTGCAATTCATGGCGCACGATGTCGGCATGGCGGGCATCGGTCAAAACGATGCGCACGCCGGAGTTCAGGAAGGCGAGTTCGCGCAGCCGATGCTCCAGCGTACCGTAGTCGAATTCGACCATGGTGAAGGTTTCGGACGACGGCAAAAACATGATTTCGCTGCCGCTGCGGCCTTCATAGGTGCCGGGGACCTTGTCTTGTTCATAACTGCCGGTGACGCGCAGCGGCGCGTCGGCATTGCCATGCGTGAAGCTCATCTCGTAGATCTGGCCGTTGCGGCGGATCTTCAGTTTCAGCCAGGCCGACAGCGCGTTGACGACCGACACGCCGACGCCGTGCAGGCCGCCCGACACCTTGTAGGAGTTCTGGTCGAACTTGCCGCCGGCATGCAGCTGCGTCATGATCACTTCGGCCGCCGAAATGCCTTCGCCGGTGTGGATATCGGTCGGAATGCCGCGGCCATTGTCGATGACCGTCACCGATCCGTCCGGATTGAGCGTCACCGTCACCAGGTCGGCATGGCCGGCCAGGGCTTCGTCGATGGCGTTGTCGACGACTTCATAAACCATGTGGTGCAGGCCCGAGCCGTCGTCGGTATCGCCGATATACATGCCCGGCCGCTTGCGAACGGCATCCAAGCCCTTCAAAACCTTGATGGAATCGGCGCCGTATTCGGCTTCAACGCCGTTGGCGATGTCGGTCTGTTCGCTCATGAAAACCTGTCTGATTGATGCCGTGTGCAGAGCGCGAAAAATCGGCTTCGAATCGCGCATTTCTAATGTCGTAGATATAGGCGCAAAAGGCGGTTTTTCCAAGGTTTGCAGGCATTTCCGGACGGAATGACAGTCACGTCGGCCGGCTACTGGCGCTTGGCTTCGATCCTGGCCAGCCGCTGACGCAGGAACTTGATCATGAATTTGTATCGCGGCGCCAACCGCCCGCTTCGGTCGAGCTCGAGCGTCATGTCGAGCGCCTTGGAAAGCACGGCTTTCGGATCCTTAGCGACTTGCGCGTAGTCGATATAGGCGACCACCAGGTCGCGCTGCCAGGTGGCGTTGTCCGGATCGGACCGGGCAAGTTTCTCGCGAATGGCCAGGCTGTCCTGATAGGCTTGCCGGGCTCCGCTGACGTCGCGCTGCTTTAGGCGCAGGGTGGCGACTTCGGACAGCGTTATCGACAAGTCACGCTGCCAGTCGGAATTGGCCGGATCGAGCTTGGCCAGCCGCTGCGCAATCGCGTAACTGTCCAGATAGGCTTTCAGCGCGCCTTTGTGGTCGCCCTGTATCGCCAGGACGCCGGCGACCTTCTCGAGGCAGACGGACAGGTCGCGCTGCCATTCGGTGTTGTTCGGGTCGCCGACGGCGAGCGCGCTGGCCTGCGAAAGTGCCTCACGATAAGCCGAAAGTGCCGCAGGCCAATTCTGCTGGTCGCTCAGCGCATTACCGATCTTGGCGTTGCCGACCGACAGGTCGCGTTTCAGCTCGGTGTCGTCCGGATCGCGTTTCGCCAGGTGCTTGACGATCGCGAGGCCTTCCCTGTAAGCCGCCAGCGCCCCGGCGGCGTCGCCGCGTTCGCGCAGCAGGTCGCCTATCGTATCGTGGCTGACCGAGACGTCACGCTGCCGGTCGGCGTCTCCCGGTTTGTCCGCCGCCAGCGCCAGCCGCACCTTCAGGCTCTCTTCATAGGCCGCCTGTGCGTTGTCCAGTTGGCCTGCGACATGGGCAAGGTGACCGATCTCATCGTAGGTGATGGTCAGGTCGCGCTGCAGTTCGGCACGGTCGGGCTCTCCGGCGGCGAGCTGTTTCTTGATCGACAGACTTTCCTGGTAGACCTCTGCGGCGCCGGCCAGATCGCCTTGCGTCGCCAGTACGTTGCCGATCTTGTCGTCGGCCATGGCGAGGTCGCCGAACCACTCCAGATTGTCCGGTTCTGCCTCGGTCAGGCCCTGCAGAATGGTCTTGGCGGTCTCATAATTCTGCAGCGCTGTCGGCAGATTGCCTTGCGCCATCCGCACATTGCCGAGCTTGACGTGGCTGACGGCGAAGTCGCGCTTCACGTTGAGATCGGTTTCATGATGCAACCGCCGTTCGAGATCGGCTTGCAGCGCTTCGAAGGCGCGGCCGGCCGCATCGATATTGCCGACCGTGGTATAGAGCTTGCCGAGTTCGTCCAGCGTGCGGATCAAGCGGTCGGCATCGTCGAGCGACAGCACCACCTGTCCGGCTTCGCCATAAAGCGCGAGCACCGACTCATAGTCCCTGATGGCTGTGGCGTAGTCGAGGTCGGCGCGCGCCGCCCCGCCGGACAGATAGCGCGTTGCGGCCTCGGAGAGCGTGCGGCTGACGAAATTGGCCTTCAAAGCGTTGCGCGAGACATTATCGATCTCGGCTGCCTCGGCGAGCTTTTTGCGCGCCGCATCGAACGCTCCCAGCGAAAGCTGCTCTTCGGCCTGCCGGCGCAACGCTGCCACCCGCAGATCGTCGGATCCAAGCGTCTGCATTTCGCGTCGCACCTTGACGAAGGCGTCGGCTGCCTCACGCAGCCTGGCGTTCAGACTGTCAGCGGAAAGGTGGCCGGAATCGGAACTGATCAACGCGCCATAGAGCGGTGCCAGCGGCATGTCGGCGTCGCTGGCGATCTTCTCCACCTCGCCGCGCATCTGAGGCGTCACCTCGGCCATGGCGAGCAACAAGCGTTCGCGCTCGGGCAGTTTCTCCTTGGCTGTCGTGGCAAAGAACAGCTGCGGCAGGCCGCTCTCGACATAGGGCAATTGCTTGCCGCGCGAGAGGTCGTAGACCTCCTGCTGCACGAGCGTCAGCACGGAGCGGATCTCGAGTCCATCGGTGCCGAGATATTTCGTCAATGCTGCGGTGAACGGCGAATTCTGGCCGGTCCCATCCGCGGCCGTCTCGCCGGGTGCCGCCGAGAAGGCAAACAGAATGTTTTCTGCCCGCCCGACGCGGCCAAGACCCGGCCGGACCTTGACGCCGACCTCTTTTGCCAGCGCCGTTGCGCCGCGGCCTTCGCCGCCCGTAGCCGCAAACGGATCGCTGCGGCAGGCATCAAGCACGATCAGTCCGACCTTGCTGGTGGCGGCGACGGTCGTGCGGATCTCCTCCAGCGGCAGGCTGGTCTTTTCCAGCGCATCGAGCGACGACGCGTCTGCATCGACCGGCAGGAGCCGATTCTCGCCGGCGATCTCGACGCCATGGCCGGAAAAGAACACTACTACCACGTCGGCGCCTTTGGCATCCTCGCGGAAATCGTCGAGCGCCCGGCGCATGCGCCGCAGGTCGCGGTTGGTTTCGAGGAAGACCTCGAAG
This sequence comes from Mesorhizobium sp. M1334, assembly GCF_040317995.1. Classification (NCBI taxonomy): domain Bacteria; kingdom Pseudomonadati; phylum Pseudomonadota; class Alphaproteobacteria; order Hyphomicrobiales; family Phyllobacteriaceae; genus Mesorhizobium; species Mesorhizobium sp. M1334. Next base: position 5,362 of record NZ_JAMYLM010000024.1, on the reverse strand, counting down.
CCGAGTTTCCTCAGCACCGTTTCCATCACCTCGCCGTCGTTGACGGGATTGGCGAGCGGCCGGATCAGCCGGTAGTCGTTCTCGGCGATGACCAGCGCAACGCGCCGCTCCGCCATGGCAGCGGAGGCCGTCGAGAGGATCAGCAGCAAGGCAAACAGAAGACGCAAATCGAACCGCCCCGGCCCGGTCGTTTGCCGGAGCATTCCATCTCTTTATGGCATGAGCAAGTTATGGCATCGGCAAGCTCGGCCGTTCGCGTTGTCAGCCGACCCGCATCGGCTTCAGCGCTTCGCTCCAGCGGAACAACTCGTCCAGCATGGTCCTGGCCCCGCCGAGCACCTGCTCGCTGGGCAGGAAGGCGCCGGTCTCGTCGAGCAGCTTCTGGTACATCGGCAGCGCTACGCCCTCCGGGATCGGCATGACGCCGACCGCGGTCAGCAACGGTTTGACCGCCTGCGCCGCTCGCAAGCCGCCGGAGACACCGCCATAGCTGAGGATGGCGGCCGGCTTGTATCGCCATTCCCTGAGCAGGTAGTCGACCGCGTTGACGATCGCCGGAGCGGCGAAATAATTGTATTCCGGCGCTACGAAGACGAATGCGTCGGCGGCGTCGATTGCTTTCGACCAGGCTTTCGTGTGGCTGTTTTCGTATTTGCCGAGTCTCGGATGATGCGGCTCGTCCAACACCGGCAGGTTGAAGGCGGCGATATCGGTGAGCACCGGCTCGAATTTCCCGTGTTCGCGCGCAAAGCTCTCCAGCCACTTTGCGAAAACCGGTCCGGCGCGGCCCGGCCGCGTGCTGCCGATGATGACGTTCAACTGGTGCTTCAAGGCAGGCTCCCGCCGGTTTCTGACATCTGTGGTGCTGCCACCTAAGACACGCAGCCGGACACAGCAAGCAGGCACTTTCCGGTGCCCTGGTCACATTCCAGAGAGCGGATGCTTCGCCTTGTCGTCCAGTCACATGGACGCCTGCCTTGCCCGCCACTACATTGAGGTGTCAGCGGAGTAAGCCATGGACAGTCAGCCCGTCCCCTTCGTCCCGCCGGCGCCGAAGCCGCGCACAGCGCCGCCCTCGACGCTGGAGATGATCCGCATCGTCTACCGCAATCCGCTCGAGCTGTGGGGCGAGCCGACCTATAACGAGCCCTGGATTTCGGTGACCGGTATCGGTGGGCCGCTGGTCATCGCCAACGATCCCGGTCTCATTCGCCACGTGCTGGTCGATAACGCCAAGAACTACAAGATGGCGACGGTTCGCCAGCTGATCCTGCGGCCGATCCTGCGCGACGGCTTGCTGACCGCCGAGGGCGAGGTGTGGAGGCGTTCACGCAAGGCGATGGCGCCGGTGTTCACGCCGCGCCATATCTTCGGTTTTGCCGAGCCGATGCTGAGGCGCACGCGGGAGTTCGTCATGCGCTACGAGGGCGGCGGTACGTTCGACATCGCTCACGACATGACGCTGCTTACCTTTGACATCCTGGCCGAGACGCTGTTTTCCGGTGAGATTTCAGGCGAGCCGGGCAGCTTTGCCAAGGAGATCGACCGCCTGTTCGAGACCATGGGTCGGGTCGATCCGCTCGACCTTTTGCGTGCGCCCGACTGGCTGCCGCGCCTGACCCGCATCCGCGGCCGCAAGACCATGGCCTACTTCCGCAAGATCGTCACCGACACGGTGCAGATGCGCGAGGCGCGGTTGAGGCGTGCTCCGGACACGGTGCCGCAGGATTTTCTCACGCTGCTGTTGCGGGCGGAGGGACCGGGCGGGCTAACCCGGTCCGAGGTCGAGGACAACATCATCACCTTCATCGGCGCTGGCCACGAGACTACGGCCAGGGCCCTCGGCTGGACGCTCTACTGCCTTGCCGAAGCGCCGTGGGAGCGCGAAAAGATCGAGCACGAGATCGATGCGGTGCTGGCGCGTGAGCCCGACCCGACGAAATGGCTCGACGCCATGCCGCTGACACGCGCCGCCTTCGACGAGGCGCTCAGGCTCTATCCGCCGGCGCCGTCGATCAACCGCGAACCGATCGAGCCCGAAACCTGGAACGGCCTCTACATACCGCGGCGTGCCGCGGTGCTGGTGATGCCGTGGGTCGTCCACCGCCATCGGAAATTGTGGGACCGGCCGGACGCTTTCATGCCGGAACGCTTCCATCCGGGGAATCGCGAAAAGATCGACCGTTTCCAGTATTTGCCGTTCGGCGCCGGGCCTCGCGTCTGCATCGGCGCCAGCTTCGCCATGCAGGAGGCAATCATCGCGTTGGCGATCATGCTTTCGCGCTATCGTTTCGATACCACCGCGCAAACCCGACCCTGGCCGGTGCAGAAGCTGACGACGCAGCCGCAAGGCGGGCTGCCGATGCAGGTCACCAGGCGCGCGCCGTAGGCAACCGGACGTCCGTTCGTGTTACACGGCGGACTTGCGCTGGAACTGGCCGGCGGCGCGGTAGCGCCAGAGATAGCTTGGCAGGATGGTTCCGATCGAACGCGGCTGGATACCGAGGCCGGCAAGCGTCCTGTTGTCCTTGACGGCGTCATCCGACACGACATTGTGCTGGCGCAACAGCAGGACCTGGTCCTTGGTCAACAATGGATTGGGCAGCAGCCCGAGAATTGATGCCTGGAGGTTCGCCAGCCACCATGGCACGGGCAGCAAAAAACGCTTGCGTTCGATGATGACAAGCAGCTCTTGCATGCACTCCCTGAAGGTAAGCACCTGCGGCCCGCCGAGTTCATAGATCCGGCCGCCCTGGACCTTGCCGTCGACCGAGTGCGCCACCGCCTCGGCGACGTCGCCGACATAGACCGGCTGGAATTTCGTCTGCCCGCCGCCGATCAGCGGCAGCACTGGGGAAAAGCGGGCCATGTTGGCAAAGCGGTTGAAGAAACCGTCCTCCGGCCCGAAATTGATCGATGGCCGCAAGATCACGGCGTCTTGGACCGTCTCAAGAACGGCCTTTTCGCCGAGCGCCTTGGTACGCGCGTAGTCCGATTGCGCGTGGAGGTCCGCTCCCAGAGCCGAGATGTGGGTGAGGCCGGCGCCGACGGCGCGCGCCGCTTCGGCAATAGCGCGCGCGCCGAACTCGTGGACGGCAGTAAATTTCTGCCGGCCGGCCTCATGTGCGATCGCCACCAGATTGACGACATAGTCGGCGCCTTGCACGGCGCGGTCGACCGACCAGCGCACCCGGACATTGGCCTGCACCGGCTGGATCTGCCCGACATTGCCAAGCGGTTGCAAATGACCGGCGAGATCGGGCCGGCGACAGGCAACCCGGATGCGGTAGCCGCGCTTGGCCAGCGCCCGCACGACATGACGACCGACAAAGCCGGAGCCGCCGAAAACGACGACGAGCTTTGGGGTCTGAAGGATTTCGGTCATGGCTGGCTCCGGCGGGCTATCCAGATGGCTTGATTGAAGCCGTTTCATAGTCGGTTTCGCGCCAAAGGCAAAGGGCGACCATAGGTCGCCCGGCACTGTTGAAGCATGATTTTCCGGATCCGTTCGAAATGGCAGAAACGCCGCCGAGGCCCGGCTTTACGGCAACTCCATTAGGAACAGGAACCTTTGTTCGGTCGGCGATTTTAGATGTATGGTTTGATTCCGAATGGAGGATATTGCCGATGACGACAAAACGCGTTGCGATCTTCGCTCTGGCTTTCGCAACAGGCTGCAGCATTGGTGCCTCGGCATTCGCGGCAAACCGGCATCACCACCAAGCGCAACCCGATCGCTACGTTCCCGCCAACGGCGACATCATCGACATTCTGTTCGGTGGCCCGCGCTACTATGACAACCACCTGTTCACGACGGCCGCCGAACCCTGCTCCTACAACAGGGTAGGACCGGACGCGAATGCGGTGAACGTCATCAACGATCATCATTGCGGGAAGTAGGCTCGCGCTCCCGGATCGGCCGGCCTCCTCAGCCGCTCATCCGACAAATGAATTCCTTCAGGACGAATAGCGCGCGGCGAATTCGGAAATGCGTTGCACCACGGCTTTCGGCGCGCTTATGCCGCGCGCCGCCGCCTTCTCTGCCGCTTCTGCCCGGGCACGCCCCGGCACATGCACGCCATAGCGCCGCCGCAACCTGTCGAGTTGGTCCTTCATCCGTTTCTCGAAGTCCGGATCGAGCAGCTTGGGCTCGACGGCGAGCACGAACAGGCCGGTCCCCGGACTGTCCGGCCCGCCGCTGAACCATGGCGCATCGAGCGACCAGTTGGCGCCCGACAGGCCCGCAGCCAGCACCTCGACCATCAGCGCGATGTTGGCGCCGCGCTGGCCGCCGAAGGCAAGCATGGCGCCTTTCATGGCGGCTGCCGGGTCCGTGGTTGGATTGCCGCTGGCGTCCAGTGCCCAGCCTTCGGGGATCTTCTTGCCGTCCTCGGCCGCCTTGCGGATGTTGACGAAGGCGGTGGCGCTCGACGACTGGTCGATGACCAGCGGCGCCCCGTCCGTGGTGGGTGCGGCAAAGGACATCGGGTTGGTGCAGTAGACCGGCTTGATCGAGCCTGAGCCGGCAAGCACGGCCGGGCCGTTGGTGGCGGCGAACGACACCAATCCCTGCGCGGCCAGCCGTCCGGTGAAATAGCCGAGCGCGCCGCACGTATAAGCATTCTTCTGCGAAAAGATGGCGACGCCGAACAGCCGCGCCGCCTTGGCTAGGTCATCGATCGTGCGGTCGAAACCGGTATGCGCTAAGCCGCCGCGCGCATCGGAAAGATAGACCGCGAGCGCCGGCCTGGTGATCACCGGATCGGCGTTGCCGTCGATACGGCCGGCCTCCAGTGCTTCAAGATAATCGATGAAGTGCGACAGCCCGACGGTCGACAGTCCTTCAGCCTCGGCCGCGACGATCGAGGCAGCCAGCGACTGCGCCGCCTCTTCGTTGGCGCCGGCGCCAAGTGCGGCCATCCGGCACAGCCCTGTCGCCTGGTCGAGACTGAGTTGCATGGCAGCTGCCCTGAATTCGCGACTTTAACAGCTTTAGCCTAGCTTGCTCGGGATCCGCGCCTCGAGCCTGCGGAAACCGAACACCAGGATACCGGTGATGGACATATAGACCAACGCCAGAAGCAGCAAGGGTTCGTAGGTGATGAATAGATCCTGGCGCACCCGCGAGGCTACGGCATAGATGTCGACCATGGTTATCGTTGCCACCAGCGGTGTTGCTTTCAGCTGGAGAACGGTTTCACCCGCCAGCGTCGGCAGTGCCCGGCTGATCGCCTGCGGGAGCCATATGCGCCTGAAGATTTTCCAACGGCTCATGCCGAAAGCGCGGGCCGCTTCGAGTTGGCCATGCGGTACCCCGGCGAAGGCGCCACGCATCACTTCGCCTTCATAGCCGGCATACGAG